>CAZMQP010000161.1:0-6049 GCA_964568385.1 uncultured bacterium | reverse complement strand
GGGCGCTCCACCTTCCAGACCTCGGCGCCGAGGTCGCCGAGCAGCTGCGTCGCGTACGGTCCGGCGAGCACGCGCGAGAGGTCGAGGACGACCATCCCCTCGAGCGGGCGCAGCGGCACCGCGCTCACGCGTCGTGCTTGCCCGCGAGATCGTCCACGAACGGCCCGGACTCGAGCGCGCGCCCGGTGGCCTGCCGGACGAGTTCCCGCCAGTGGAACCGCCGGCCGTGCGCGTACACGCGGTCGATGAAGAACCGCCCCACCTCGGGGCTGGTGATGAACCGCTGCCAGCGGTCGGCCCCGCTCCCGCCCACGGCGGTGAGCAGGTGGTCCTGGAACTGCGACGCGAGCATCTCGCCGAGCAGGTAGTTCTGGTAGTAGACGGGCGCGATCGAGAAGTGGATCTTGCTGGCCCAGTCCGGCGCCTGGCGGCCGTCGGGACGGTGCACGCCCTGGTAGCGCTCGACCAGGTCCCACCACAGCGTGCGCAGGTCCTGCTTCGGGTCGCGGTAGAGCGCGCGTTCCATGTGGATCATCACCAGCTCCCAGCGCGTCTGCACGAGCAGTTGCTCGCGCACCGCCCGCGCCACCGGGCCCGCCTGCGCGGCCAGTGCCGCGGCATCGGCGCCCGCGAAGCGTGTCATCCAGACCGGGTTCTTGCTGAGCCGCCCGAAGATCATGGCGCTCGCCTCGGTGGTGAGCGTGTGCGCGGGGCCGCGCAGCAGCCAGGGCAGCGTGCGGTCGATGTACTGGTCGTACACGGCGTGCCCGAACTCGTGCAGCATCGTCCCCATCCAGCGCTCGTTGGGCTGGTTGTTGCAGAGCACGCGCACATCGGCGCCGCGGTCGATGCTCATGCAGAACGCGTGCTGGCACTTGCCCGGACGCTCGAGCAGGTCGGCGCGCGCGAGCATGTCGCGGACCTCGAGCCCCACCGCCTCGAAGGACGCCGCGGTGAGCGCCTCGAGCGACTTCCCCGCGTAGTGCCCGTCGAGGTCCACCTCGGCCGCCGGCGCCTCCTGGAAGAACGGGTCGGCGTAGTGCCACGGACGCAGCTCCGCCACGGCGACGCCGAATCGCGCGGCGAGCCGGCCGTCGAGCCCGGACTTGTAGGCGTCCCACAGCGGCTGCGTGCCGCGATCGAGGTCGTCGAGCAGCGTGAACAGCTCGGCCTCGTCGAGCTCGTCGAGCTCGAGGCTCATGGAGTAGAAGTCCGGGAATCCGAGCGCGCGGGCGCCCTCGTTGCGCAGCTCGACGAGGGCGAGGAGTTCGGACTCGACCTCGGCCCCGATCTGCTTGCTGGCCTCCCAAGCGCGGCGGCGCAGCGCCGGGTCATCGGAGGACTGCAGCACCTCCCGGATCCGGTTGTCGGTGACCGCCTCGCCGTCGAGCCGGGCGCGGAAGTTGTTGAAGCGCGACTCGAGCGTCTTCTCGAGCCGGACCTGGCGCTCGATCATCTCCGGCGGCAGCTGCTTGGAGCGGTGCGCGTTCCACAGCAGCTGGAGCTGGCGCTCGAGCAGCGGGTCGGCCAGCGGGCCGCCGGCGCGGATCCGCTTGAGGAACTCGAACGCCTCGGGGCGCGCGAACACCATGCGGTAGCGGGCGTCGAGCTCGGCGCTGCGCTCCTCGTGGCGCGCCTCGCCCGTGGTGTTGGCGAACCAGAACTCCTGGTGGTGCTCCAGTTCGATCGGCTGGATCTCGGCGACGAGGCGCTGGATGAACTCGTCGAGCTGCGTCTCGCGGAGATCGCTCGTGTGCGTGGGCATGGCGTGGGGCTCCAGGCTGCGCGTGAGGGGACGGGTCGGGGTCCGCGCCAGACTAGCGCGCGTGGCGGCGGCCGCTCAACGCGGGCGGGCGCGCCGGGGCGGATGCGCCAGCCCGGTGCGCGCGGTGAGGGCCGCGTACATCTCGGGCCGGCGCGGGCGGAGCAGGAACGTGCGGCGCGTCAGCCGCTTGTCGCGCGCGAGCGAGAGGTCGAGGTCGGCCGCGCGCGCGGTCTCGGCGACGCGTGTCGCGCGCACCCGCACCTCGCCGGTCGCGTCCACGATCTGGCTGCGCCCGGTGAAGGGCACGGTGCCGCCACGGCGCGCCTCGGTGCCGGTGCGATTGGCCGTGACCGTGGCCACGCGATTCTCGATGCTGCGCACGCGCATCGCCTCCTGGGCGTTGGCGAACACGAGATTCGAGGGGTGCGCGATCACGTCGGCGCCGAGCAGCGTGAGCACGCGGGCGGTCTCGGGGAAGCGCCAGTCGTAGCAGACCATCATCCCGACCCGTGCCGGGCCGACGCGGTCCACCGCCAGCGGGATGTCGCCCGGCGTGAACCACTCCTGCTCGCGCTCGAACAGGTGCAGCTTGCGATAGACGGCCCGCACGCCGCGCGGCCCGACCAGCATCGCGCTGTTGTACGTGCGGCCGCGGGCGGCCTCGGCGAACCCGGCGATGTAGTGGCGCTTCTCGCGGCGCGCGGCCCACGTGAGCGCCCGGGCCGTCGGGCCGCCGCGCGCGTCCTCGGCGAGACGGGCGGCCTCGGCGCGCGAGTTGAACACGTAGCCGGTGGACCACAGTTCGGGCAGCACCACGAGATCGGCCTCGACGGTGGCCGACAGCGCCAGCGCGCGCTCCAGGTTGGCCTCGGACTCGCCGAACTCCGGACGGCCCTGCACGAACGCGACACGGAACGGGATCATGCCGGCACGCTAGTGCAGCCCCCATCGGCGCACAAACGCCGCGGCCGGTCCGGTTGCCCGGGCCGGCCGCGGCTGACACGCGGGCGCGCGGCCCGCTTCGGTCCCGCCTCAGGCGGGAAGGGATGGGATCATCGGGAGTCCTCGAGGGCCGGGGTCGGATCGGGAGACGTCACTGCCCGGTCCCATCCGGGAGCCGGGCCAGGCCAGGGGTGCCCCGGCGCGCTCGGCGAGGTCCATGCGGACCACCCGACCCGCGTTCACGAGCTGCACGCCCGACGGGGTTCGCACCACGATGAACGACCAGCCGCTCCGGTTCATGAAGTCCGAGATGCGCTCCGAGGGACGCTCGAGTGGGATCCACACCGATCCGGACACCGAACTGCCGTCGGCCAGGCATACGTCCGCCTCCTCTTCTCTCCACGGCCGGAAGCCGCGGTCGAACACGTCGCTCGACAGCACCGACGGTGCGGCCGTGACCCGTGCCAGCCCCGCCTTGGCGAAGAGCTGGATCGAGCCATCGGGCCCCACCGCCAGGGGCAGGAAGCGCGACGCGTCATTGAGATGCTCGAGGATCGTCTGATGCTGATGACCCGCGGGATCGAGACCGAGGAACACCTGTCCCTCCACCGGACCCGCATGCTCCGGCCACAACACGACCGGCACACGGCGCTGGGGACGGCTGAGGTGCATGGTGCCTCCGGGTGTCTCGTGCTCGTCGCCACCTCGGGTGCCGCGGATGGAACGGGCCCTCGGTGATCCCTCGGACGACTCAGGCGATCGGGGGAAACGGCTGCCCGGGGGATTGCATACGCCCTGCCAGTCCGCCGCCGCCGCGGCGCGAATGCGCGCGCGCCTTCACTGACGCGGTCTCCCGCGAGTGGGTGGAACGGCGCAGCGCCGCCCGCGTGCCGCCATGGTTGCAGCGCGCATGGCGGGACGCGCCGGCGTGACGCGTCCTGCCACGCGACCGTCCGGGCCGCCGCTGCTAGACTCGCGCGCATGATCCAACGAGCGCAGCCGCCGGATCCGAGCCGCACCCGCCGCACCCGTCCCACGCCGCCCCGGCTCGCGCTCGAACCGCTCGCGCTGTTCGCCGTGGCGTTCGCGCTCCGTGCCGCGTATGCGTGGCTGGCGCACGGCCCGGGCGCGGTGCCCAGCTCCGACGCCGCCACCTACGACACCGTCGCGTGGAACCTCGCCCGCGGCCTCGGCTTCTCGCTCGAGGGCGCCAACGGCCCCTACCCCACGGCGTTCGTGCCGCCGGTGATGCCGTGGCTGGTGAGCCTGCTCTACCGCGCCGTCGGCCACGACGTGTTCGCCGCCATCCTGCTCCAATGCGCCATCGGCGCCACCGTGCCGCTGCTGCTGCACGGCGTGGTCTCGGCGCTGGCCGGCTCGCCCGCCGCCCGCGCCGCCGCGTGGATGGCGGCGGTCCATCCGCTGCTCGTCTTCTTCTCGGGCCACCTGCTCACCGAGGCCGCCTTCACGGCCGCGCTCCTGCTCGCGCTGGTCGCCAGCCTCGAGTGGGTGAAGACGCCGCGCCCGGCGCGCGCCTTCGGCGCCGGCGTGCTGTGGGGGCTCGCCGCGCTGACGCGCCCCACCGCGCTGCCGCTGCCGCTCGTGGTCGCCGCGTGGGCGTGGTTCCCGCTCGGGCTCACGCTGGAGCGGCGCGACCGCACGCGCCAGCTGGTGCTGCTCCTGCTCGGCTGCGCGCTCACGGTGGCGCCGTGGACGCTGCGCAACGCCGCCGAGTTCGGCGCCTTCGTGCCGGTCACCGTGGGCGGCGGCAGGTCGCTGCTCGACGCCAACAACCCGCTCGTGTGGGACGACCCCGTCCAGCGCGGCGGCGCGACCAGCGTGTACGGCCTCGAGCCCTACGCGACGGCGCTGCGCGGCCGCAGCGAGGCCGAGCAGGACGCGATCTCGGCGCGGCTCGCGCGCGAGTTCGCGCTGTCCCGCGTGCACGAGTGGCCGCGGATGGCGGGAGCGAAGCTGGCGCGCTTCTGGCGGCTGTCGGCCGAGGCGGGCACGACCGGCGCCTGGGCGCGAGAGGGCTCGCCCCTCGGCGCGCTGCTGTCGCGGCTCGATCCGCTGCTGCTCGCCTCGCTCGTGACGCTGCCGCTGGCGCTGCTCGGGGTCGCGCTCACGCTGGCGGGGCCGCGCCGGTTGTTCCAGGCGCTGCCGCTGCTCGTGATCGCGTCCGCCTCGCTCGGGGCGGTCGTCTATTGGGGGGCGCTGCGGCTGCGCGCACCCATCGAGCCGCTGGTGATCGCCTACGCCGGCATCGGCGCCGCGGAGCTGATGCGGCGGTGGCGCGTGCGGCGAAGCGGCCTCGAGGTGGTCTCGCGCACCGGCACCGCGGGCTGACCGCGCCGATTCGCCGCCGCGAGCGCCCGCGCGCTCAGCGCGGGCCCGCCGCCCGCACCGGGCGGCTATCCCACGCCCGCAGTGCACGCACCATCACGGCCTCGGCGGGCTTGCCGCGCGGCGTGAACGAACCGTCCGCAGGCCCCCCCGCCGCGGCCGATGTGAACCACTTCCACCAGAACACCCCCGCCACCCAGGTCTCGCGCTCGATGCCCTCGACCACGGCCTCGTAGCAGGCGCGCTGGGTCTCGAGGTCGACGGCCCCCTGGCCCTCGGCCCACGGCGTGACGGCGGCGCCCGCCATGGGCGCGTAGCCGACCTCGCTGAGCAGCACGGGGAGCCCGGTGCGGGCGCTGAGCGCGCGCAGGTCGCGCAGCGCCCGCCGCACCCCGTCGCGCAGCACGCGCGGCTCGCGCGTCGGCCGCTCCGCGAGCGGGTGATAGAAGCTCACACTGACGAGGTCGAGCGCATCCCAGAACGAGATGTGCCCGACCTCGTCCCAGTTGGCGCCGTAGGTGAGCGTGCCGCGGTAGACGCGGCGCACCTCGGCCGCCAGCGCGCGCCAGCGCGCACCGTGCAGCCGCGTGCTCGAGACCAGTTCGTGCCCGAGGAACAGCCCGTCGATGCGCTCGCGATCCGCGACGATGGCCCAGTGCAGCAGGAACTCGCGGTAGTGCTCGAAGAAGCGCGGCCAGTCGCGCTCGGAGAAGTCGAGCTCGCCGATCCACCCGCGCGTCCAAAGGTGCGGCTTGAGCCACACGCGGAGGCCCTGCTCGCGCGCACGCGCGGCGCACTCCGCGATCGCCTCGTCGGTCTCCTCGTCGGGGCCGCCCGCGGCGCTCGAGCCGATCTCGGGGCGGCTCGGCGAGGCGAGGTAGCCGAACGGTGTGAGGCTCACCCAGCCGGCCCCTCGCTCGCGCAGGCCGCGGAGTTCACCGGCGGCCGAGGCCGACAGGTAGCCGGTCTGCAGGTTCACCTGGTGGGCCAGGCAGA
>CAZMQP010000160.1:2804-6054 GCA_964568385.1 uncultured bacterium | reverse complement strand
TCCGACGGGAGTGTCAAGGGAATGCGACGGACGGATCTGCCCCGATTGAAGAACGTCTCCCCCGGTTCGGTCGCGGTGCCCAGGATGGCGCGCGAACGCAGCCCGGGCCCGGCGTGGTGCACGCGGCCGCTGCGCGCCGCGCTCGCGCTGCTTCTGCTGGTGGCGGTCTCGACCGTCGCGCGGGCGGAGGAGGCGACCGCACCGGTCGTCGCCGCCGAAGCCGGCCCCACCTCCGCGCCGGCCGCACCAGCCGCCACGCGCTCCCCCGATGCGCCCCGCACGCCCGCTCCCGCCGCCGTCGCGCCGCCGGACAACTTCCGGGATGCCCAGGCCTGGATCGCCTACAAGACCGCCCGGCACCTGGCGTCACTGCCGCGTGAAGCCCGCATCCTCCATCGTCACGGCATCCTCTCCATGCGCTCCGGACAGACCGAGCAGGCCACCCGGCTCGTGCGGGCGGCCGCCGAGCTCGACCCGGCCTTCCTCGACCCGCACCTGACGCTGGCCTCGTGGTCCTTCGCGCGTGAGCCGAACCAGGCGCTGCTCCACTACGCCGCTGCCCTCGAACTGCTCCGGCGGGACTTCGGCTACCAGCTGGACCTGGCGGCCAATGCGCTGATCCTGATGCTGCAGGCCGGCTTCCTCGGCCTGCTGTCGGCCGCCCTCATCGTCGTCTGGCTGCGCCGCCAGGAACTCGTGCATGGCTGGCAGGAGTGGCTCGCGCACTACGCCAACCCCGCCTCGGCCCCGTTCTGGGCGCCGCTGATGCTGGCGCTGCCGTTCCTGGCCGGGTTCGGCCTGACCCTGCCCGCGCTCATGGCGCTCGCCTACCTCGGGCCGCAGTTGCGCGCGCGCGAGCGCGTGCTGTTCGCGAGCCTGCTCGCCGCCGTGCTGGCGACCCCCTTCGCGCTCCGCACTGTGGAGCGCTTCGCGCTGCCCATGAACGAGAACGCCGCGCCGTTCCACGGCGTCGCCGCGCTCGAGAACGTGGAGAGCAACCCCGAGCTCATCGCGCGTCTCCGCGCCCTCGCCGAGCGCGAGCCCGACAACGGCTTCGTGCAGTTCGGCCTCGGATGGACCGCCCGCCGGGGCGGCGACCTCGCCACCGCCGAGCGCGCCTACGGCCAGGCGCTGCGGCTGTGGGGCGACGACGCGCGGGTGATGACCGACCTCGGCAACGTGCTCGCCATGCAGGGACGGATCGACGAGGCGCTGCAGATGTACGCGCGCGCCGCGGCCGTGCCCGGGGGCAGCGCCGCCGCCCACTTCAACGCCTCGCAGCTCTACACGCAGCGGCTCGACTACCAGCGCGCCAACGAGGAACTGGAACATGCCTCGGCGCTCGACTTCGAGCTGGTCAAGCAGCACCAGGCCCAGACCACCGAGGACGGCCTGCTGGTGCTCGCCGATCAGTGGCTGGCGCCGGAACGCTTCTGGGCGGCGCTGTGGAAGGCGCCGCTCGACCCGAGCGCGCGCGGCTCGCTGCCCGCGGGCCTGCGCGGACCCATCGAGACGACCGGCTGGCCGTTCAGTGTCGCGGCCGTGGTGCTCACCATCGTCGCCTTCCTGTCCGGCCGCCTGCAGAACCAGCGGCTGCCGCTGCGCGCCTGCGGCAACTGCGGCCGGGTGACCTGCCGCCGCTGCGCCACGCGCCGCCGCGAGAGCGCGCTGTGCCCCGGCTGCGCCCGCGTCGAATCCCAGGCCGAGACCCCCGACTTCTCGCGCGTGCTGCTGCTGCAGCACCGCAGCCGGCACCTGCGCCGCCATCACCTGGTGCGCACCGCGCTGGCGACGCTGCTGCCCGGCTACGGCCTGCTCGCCTACCGCCGCGTCCTGTCGCCCGTGCTGCTGCTCACGCTGACCTGGTTCGTCATCCGCCTGTGGGCCGGCGCCGGCGCGCCGTTCGCGGCCGAGTCCCGCCTGTGGCTGCCCGGCGACGAGGTCCCGATCCCGCTCCTCGCGGCGCTCCTCCTGTTCGTCGAAGCGTGGTCCGTGCTCGGCTACTTCCGCCTCGTCGGCGCCGAGCGCGCGCGCGAGGCGCAGCTGGCCGCCGCGCAGCGCGGGCGCTTCGCCCAGGCCTCCACCCGCCTCTCGAACGCCGCCTAGGAGTCCCCCATGGCCCTGCAAGGCAATCTCAGCGACTTCTCGGCGAGCGAGATCCTCCAGCTCGTCGGCACCCAGAAGAAGTCCGGCTGCCTCATGCTCGACTGGAACACCGAGCACGCCGTGGTCTGGATCCACGAGGGGCGCATCGTCGCCACGCGTCCGCCCGGCATGGCCAAGGACGACCCGCTGCTCAAGTTCCTGCTCGACACCCACCGGCTGTCGGACGAACAGCACCGGGGCCTGCTCACGATCCAGCGCGAGTCGGGACGCGACCTCGAGGACCTGCTTCTCAACGGCCGCTACCTCGATTCGCAGGAACTGGCCATGTTCATCGAGCGCCAGGTGCTCGACGACCTCATGCGCCTCGTGCGCTGGGAGAACGGCACCTATCGCTTCGACCCGAACACCAAGTGGCCGAACGCGCCGCTCGTGCTGCTCAGCATGGAGGGCGCCATGATCGAGGCCGCCCGCCGCGGCGACGAGCAGAAGCGCTACGTGCAGGTGTTCAAGGACCCCTACCAGCTGCTCGGCGTGCGCGACCTGCCCGACCCCGACGAGCCGCTCTCCGAGGAGGAGCGCGAGTTGTTCGGCATCATCGACGGCCGCGCCACCGTGGCCGAGGTGGTCGAACGGGCCCCGCTGAGCGAGTACGAGGCCTACGAGGCCCTGTTCCGCATGCTGGAGTCGCGCTGGATCGAGGTGGTCGGCCGCCGGGACCCGGGCGTCACCACGGCTCCGGCCGCGGAACCCGAGCGCCGCGCGCCCGCCTCCACCCGGCGCCCCGTGCTGCGCGAGATGGCCGTCGCCGCCGCCTTCCTCGCGGTGCTGTTCGGCATGCGCGCGGTGAGCGGGCATCTGCACCTGAGCGCCCGCCCCTCGCTCGAGCACGACGTGTACGCCTCCGCCCAGATGCGCGATCTGCGCTTCGCGCTCGACATCTACGAACGCGAGCGCGGCCAGTACCCGGCCAAGCTGCGCGACCTCGTCTCGGAGGACTGGGTGCATGCGCAGCAGGTGGAACTCGCGGGCTACCGCATCGACTACCAGCGGACCGGCGACGGCCGCACGTACACCCTGGGCCTGACGCCGCGCTGAGTCCGCTCAGCCGATGACGCGGGCCTCCTCGCGCGCGAGGAACCAGCGC
>CAZMQP010000160.1:0-2794 GCA_964568385.1 uncultured bacterium | reverse complement strand
AACACGCCGTCGGGATCCGCACCCGGCTCGCCGCCCTCACCGCCGCCGTAGCCGGTCCCCACCAGCAGGCCGCGCATGCCGGCCGCCTGCCCCGCGTGCGCGTCGAGCCGCTTGTCCCCCACCATCACCGAATGCGGCAGGTGGATCTGGAGGTCGGCCGCCGCCCGCTCGAACAGCAGCGTGCCCGGCTTTCGGCAGCGGCAGCCCGCCTCCGGCACGTGGGGGCAGAAGTGGATGGCGTCGAGTTCGACCTGCTCGAGCCGCAGCCGCCGCCGCAGCGCCGCCATGATCTCGAGGGCGCGCTCGGCCGTGAAGCGGCCGCGTCCGACGCCGGACTGGTTCGAGATCACGACCACCGGATGTCCGCTCGCGCGCGCCTCGCGCAGCGCCGTGGCGACGCCCGGGAGCAGCGCCACGCCGGAGGGATCGTCGAGATAGCCATGCTCCACGATGAGCGTGCCGTCCCGGTCCACGAACAGCGCCGCGCGCGGCGCCGGGCCGAGGCTCCTGGCCAGCGACCGCTCGCAGGCCCGCTCCAGCACCTCGGTCTCCGGGTGCGAGATGGGCGGCCCATCCGGTGCGGCCGCCGGCCACAGGCCGAAGCGCTCGAGCGGCAGCCCGTGCCGGCCGCCGCGCGCCGCATCGGCGTCGGCCTCGTCGATCAGCACCACCGGGGCCCCCTCGCCCCACGCCAGCCGGTCGAGCCATGAGGCGCGCGTCAGCGCCCCGGCTCCGGCCGATTGCACCATCGCCGGCGCGCCGCTGCGCCGGCGAAGTCCGGCCGCGCCGCGCGGTCCCCCCGCGCCCACCACCACATCCCAGGCGCGCCGGCCGACCTCGCGCTCGGGCACGAGCTCGGCGGCTCCGGCGCCCGCGGGCGGCTCGCCGCCCGCCCAGCCCACGAGATGGCCGCGGTCCGCGAGCCCGCCCAGCGCCCGCACCAGCCGCGTGTCCGCCGCGGCGCCGCCGTGCACGAGCACCCTCATGCCGCCTCCATGCCGCCGCCGCGCAGGGCGTCGGCCGCGTGAAGCACGTGAGCGACCTCGATGCGCGTGAGGCACACCGTGCCGATGGCGCACGTGCGCTGGAAGCACGGGGCGCAGACGGGCGCCCGCTGCACCACGCGCACGCGCGTCCCGAGCGGAGCCGTCCACGAACTGCTGGTCGAGCCGAACAGCGCCACCGTGGGCGCGCCGACGGCGGCCGCGAGATGGGCGAGCCCCGAGTCGTTGCTCACCACCAGCGCCGCGCGCTCGCAGAGCGCAGCCTGTTCGCCCAGGCTGGTGGCGCCCGCCCGCGAGGCCGCGCCCGGGATGCCGGCGGCGACCTCGTCGCACACGGCCCGGTCGGCCTCGCCGCCGCAGACGAGCACGGCGAGGCCGCGCGCCGCCAGCGCACGGCCGAGCGCCATGAATCGGTCGGCGGGCCAGCGGTTGGCGGGCCCGTAGATCGCTCCCGGCGCGAGGATGGCGTGCCCCGAGGCGCCGCCGGGAGACGCGTGCGGCGCGGCCAGGCGCGGCACGGGCACCTCGGCCGCTCCCGCTCGCTCGGCCAGCGCCAGGTACTCGCGCGACAGGTGCATCTCGCCGCGGGCCGGCCGCGGCAGGGCGTCGGTCAGCAGCCAGCGGCGATGGTCGCCCCGGTAGCCGATGCGCCGCCTCGCGCCGGAGCGCCAGGCGCGCCACGCCGACGAGAACGAGGGCGGCGCCAGCACCGCCACCTCGGCGCGCGGCCACGCCCCCGCCCCGGGCTCGAGCGCCACGTCCCACAGCCGCTCACCCGCGAGCAGCGCCAGCAGTGGCGCGGGGCCGACCGCCACCACCTCACGGCCGCCGGCCGCCGCACGCAGGGCGTGCAGCATCGGCCGCGCCATCAGGCCGTCACCCAGCCAGTTCGGCAGGCGGACGAGCAGCGGACCGGCCACGGCCTCAGTAGGCGCGCGCGAACAGCGCCACGCGCGTGCCCGGACGCTCGAGCGCGGCGAAGCGCGATGCGTCGAGGGGCAGGCAGCGCAGCGTCGCGCCCGCCTGTTCCTTGATCTCGGCCTCGAAGGCGGCCGAGCCGTCCCAGGCGACCGCCACGAAACCGCGCCGGTCGGCCTTGAAGTGCGCGATGACCTCCTCCTTCGAGGCCGCCAGCACGGTCTGGGACTCGCGGAACGCCTTCGCCTGCTCGAACAGCGACTGCTGCACCTCGCCGAGCAGCGCGGGCAGGCGGTCGGCCAGCGCCGCGAACGGGATGGACTCCTTGCCGCGCGTGTCACGCCGCACGCTCATCACCGCCTGGTTCGCCACGTCCTTCGGCCCGATCTCGAGGCGCACCGGCACGCCGCGCAGCTCGTACTCGTTGTACTTCCAGCCGGGCGTGTACTGGTCGCGGTCGTCCACGTGCAGGCGCACGCGGTCCTTGAGCAGCGCCTTCACCTTGGCCACGAACTCCGAGACCGCGGCGCGGTCCTCGTCCTTGCGCCAGATGGGCACGATCACCGCCTGGATGGGCGCGACGTTGGGCGGCAGCCGCAGCCCCTGGTCGTCGCCATGCGTCATGACCAGCGCGCCGATCAGGCGCGTCGAGACGCCCCACGAGGTCTGCCACACGTACTGCCGCTGGCCGCTCTCGTCCTGGTAGGTGATGTCGAACACCTTGGCGAAGTGCTGCCCGAGATGGTGGGACGTGCCGGCCTGCAGCGCCTTGCCGTCCTGCATCAGCGCCTCGATGCAGTAGGTCTCCTCGGCGCCCGCGAAGCGCTCGGCATCGCTCTTCTTGCCCGCGTGCACGGGGATGGCGAGCTCGT
>CAZMQP010000159.1:0-6082 GCA_964568385.1 uncultured bacterium | reverse complement strand
GGCCGGCACACCCGGAGCGCAAACCGGTGGCCCGGCGCGTCCCAGAACACCTCGACGAACCGGCGCTGCAGCTCGTGCGCCCACGCCAGCGAGAACGCGGCGTGCTCGCGGTGGCCGGTGCGCTTGCCGAGCTGCGCCAGCCCCACCAGCGCGTGGTACCAGAGCGCGTTGAGGTCGGCGCGCGCGTGCGCGTTCGCGCCCTCGCCGCACCACAGCAGGCCGTCGCGGTCGCAGCGCACGCCCGAGCGCGAGCCCGAGCGCAGGTGGTGCATGACGCCCTCGAGCGCGGGCCACGCGGTCTCGCGGACGAACGCCTCGGAGCCCTCGGGGTCGCGGCGCGCCAGCAGCTCGGTGAGATGGATGAGCCACAGCGACGACTCGGGGTCGCCGTAGCGCGGGTCGCCGCCGGCGAGGAACGCCTCCGGCGCCAGCCCCTCGTCGAGGTACTCGAGGTAGCCGCGCGCGATGGCGCGCGCGGTCTCGAACGCGCGCAGCGACACGAACGCGCACGCGGCGCGCAGCGTCGCCGCGCCGTGCTCGATGCCGCCCGCCTCGCCGGCCAGCGTCAGCCGGCCATGGCGCCGCGTCAGCGCGGCATGCAGGCGGGTGGCCAGCGCCGCCGTCCACGAGTCGTGGGCGTCGAGCATCGGCTCGGGATCGCGCGCGCGGTTCTCGCTGGCGCCGCCGCGCGCCACCGCCGCCTGGCGCACCGTGAACTCGGCGCCGGCCTGCGCGAACCGCCGCCAGCCCCGGCGCCGCGCCTCGGCCGCGCCATCGAGCGCCGCGAGGCAGGCATCGAGGCTGCGGGCGGGCGGGGTGCCGAGCCGCTCCTCGGCGGCGAGCGTGCGGAACAGGTGCTCCTCGGGCGAGACCACCACGTGCAGCGCCGCGCCCTCGCCCGCGAGTTCGGCCTGCACCCAGCCGGGCACGCAGGCGTCCTCGGAGTCGAGCGCGGCCAGCGCCGGGTCGCCGTCCTCGCTGGCGCTCTCGATCGGGTAGGCGAGCCCGCGCTGCCACGTGCGCGCCGGCACGAACACCCCGTTGTGCCACAGCGTCAGCGGCGGGTCGCCCTCGGCGGTCTCGAGCCGCACGCGGCCGGGGATGCCCTGCGCGGCGCCGCGGAACGCGGCGTCCTCGCGCTGCAGGCCGTGCAGCGGGCGCGAGACGAGCAGCGGCGCCACCGTGAGGCGCACCGGGCCGCCGGCCAGCAGCCGCCACGACGCCAGCAGGGCGAGGTGCCCCTCGAGCAGCCGGATGCGGCGCTCGAGCACCACGTCGTCGAACCGCCAGCGCCACGTGGCGATGGGCCCGCTCTCGAAGTGCTCGAGCATGGCCAGCGCGCCGGCGCGATAGGCGAGCCCGCCGGCGCGCGAGATCAGGAACGCGGCCGACAGCTCCTGGGCGTGGCCGCCTCGCGTGAGGCGGTCGTCGAAGCGCAGCACGCGCGCGTGGGGGCCCGCGGGCCCGGGCAGCGCCAGCAGCACCTGCGCGCGCATCGCGGGAGCGCCCGCCGCGGTGCCGGCGGCGAGGCCGCCGAGTCCATCGTGGAGGTGGAAGCTGCGCGCGTGCGCGTCGCGCAGCGCGCCGAGGACATCCTGTCCGTCAGACATGCGGGCGCAGGATAGCGGGCGAAGGCGCGCGGCGCTACAGCGCCGCCGGCCGCCGCAGCACCTCGGAGGACCTCACCCAGCGCACGCCGGCCTCGGTGTCGCCGAGCCGCTCGGAAAGCCAGGCGGCCGCGGCCGGGCTGACGCGCACCAGCACCAGCGCCTGCCCGTGGCGCGTGGCGCGTTCGAGCACGGCGGTCCACTGCCGGTCGAGCGCCTTCGAGGCGTCGCCCTTGGCGGGCGCCTCGAGCACGGCGTCGGGCTCGTCGTACTCGACGCCCATCTCGGAGGCGAGCGCCTTGCACACCGAGCGCGACGGCGGCGAGACGTGGAGGAACGCCTGGCCCTCGCGCTTGAGCCCGTCGTAGAAGGCGCCCATGAACTGGCGGTCCTGCGCCGCGAAGCCGCCCATGAGGTTGGACACCGCGGCCAGCCGCTCGACGCCGGCGACGTAGCGCCGCACCTCGGACTCGACCTTGCCCTTGGGCATGTCCACGCGCAGCGTGCCCTCGCCGGGATTGGTGTGCGGGTAGTTCTCGGGCTCCATCGGGATCATGAGCACCACTTCGGCCTCGGCGCGCGCGGCCTGCTGCAGCAGCGGCCGTCGCAGCGGTCCGGCGGCGGGCACGGCCAGCGCCAGCGGCGCGCCCTTGCCGAACAGCGGCTGCAGCAGCGAGACGTCCTCGCCGAGCCCGGTCAGCACGACCGCGATGCGCGGCACCGGCAGTTCCTCCGCGGGCGCCCCCGCGCGGCCGCGCGCCGCGGCCGGCTCGCGGCCCGGGCGGTGCAGCACCACCTCGTGAGTGGGCCGTCCGGGCAGGCCGAGGCGCATCACCACGTCGAGCGCGCCCAGTTCGCCGCGCCGCTCGCGGGCCGACAGCACCTCGGCGCCCACCTCCTCCACCATATGAGTGATGGCGTAGTTGACCTGCAACAGCGACCCGGCCGGCGGCACCGTGACGGTCCAGCGCAGCGCGGGGCCGGCGTCCTCGGGGCGGATCTCCTCGTGCACGGCGGCGGGCGCCACCTTGGCCGACTCGAGCCCGGCGCGGATGCGCTGGCTCATCACGCGCACGACGTGCGCCTTGTCGCCGACGTGCAGGTGCCGCGCCAGGAACACGCGGCCCGGGTCGCTCCGCGACCAGCGCCACGCCTCGCCGGCGCCGAACAGCACCAGCGCGAGCACGGCGAGCACGATGAGGATGAGCGTGTTGCGGTCGGAGACCTTGGCGGATCGGCGGCGGGGACTCATGAGAGGCCGCAGAGTAGCGGCAGCGAGGCGGCGGGGCGAGGGTTTCCGCCCGCGGGCCGTGCCGTCCGAGGGGGCGACTTCGCCCTCGCGGCCGCGCTCCCATCCGCGATACGCTCATCGCGCCCTGGCGATCGCGAACCACATCATGGAGGGAGCCCCGCCCATGTCCCGCGTCTCGTCGGTCCTCGTGCTTGCCCTGCTCGCCTCGCTCCCCCTGCCGCCGGCGCCCGCGCGGGCGCAGACGTTCACCTACACGCGCCACGACTCGCTCGTCTTCGCCACCGTCGGCGGGCGGGCCCTTCACCTGCAGCTCTCGGTGCCCACGATCGCCGGCCCCGAGCGGCGCGTGCCCTGCGTGCTCTGGATCCACGGCGGCGGCTGGCAGGGCGGGAGCCACACGCCAACGCCGGGCAGCGCCATGCGGCTCGTGACCGAGGCGGGCTTCGCGGTCGCGAGCGTCGAGTACCGGCTCACCAGCCAGGCGGCGCTGTTCGGCGGGCAGCCGGTCATCTGGCCGGCGCAGATCGAGGACGTGAAGGGAGCGGTGCGCTGGCTCCGCGCCCATGCGGACGACTACCACCTCGATCCGTCGCACTTCGGCGCCTGGGGGTCGTCGGCGGGCGGGCACCTGGCGGCCGTGCTCGGCACCTCGGCCGGGGTCGCCGCGCTCGAGGGGACGACCGGCGGCCACCTGGGGGAGTCGAGCGCGGTGCAGGCGTTCGCCGACTACTTCGGCCCCACCGACCTGCTGCGCATGAACGCCCTGGTGACGACGCCGCCCGGCAGCACCATCGACCACGATGCGTTCAACTCCCCCGAGTCCCGGCTCGTCGGCTGGTCACAGCCGGGACAGGGCATCGGCGACATCCGCGCCCATCTCACCGACCCGGCCGCCCCCTACCCGCTGCTCGCCGCGCGCACGATCTCGGCCGACCCGATCACGCATCTCGATGCGGGCGACCCGCCGGGGTTCATCGCGCACGGCGACCAGGACACGAGCGTGCCGCTCGGGGCGAGCCGGGCGCTCGACTCGGCGATGACCGCGCTCGGCGTGCCGCACACGTTCACGATCGTGCCCGGTGCGGGCCATGGCTTCCTCGGCGTCGACACCGACCGTGCGGTCGTCGCGTTCTTCGCACAGCACCTGGTGCCGGCCGAGGCCGTGGGCGTGCCGTCCGCCGGGGCGGGCGGTCCGCGCGTCCGGCCCAACCCCGCGCGCGGCGAGGTGCGGCTCGCCGCGGGCACCGGCGCGGCGAGCCGCCCGCTCGAGATCCTCGACGTCGGCGGCCGCGTGGTGCGCCGGCTCGTCACGAGCGCGGCGGGGGAGGCGGTGTGGGACGGGCTCGACGAGCGCGGCCGCGCCACGCCGCCCGGGCTCTATCTGACCCGCCCCGTCGAGGGCGCTCCGGCGCTCCGGATCCTGCGCGTGCGCTGAACCTGCCGCATGCGAGGGAGTCCGCATGGTTGGCGGGCTTTTCACGCATCCCTGACACGATTTCGCCACTCGGGTGCCACGATTCCCACCGGTCGTGCCGATGCCATGCAGTGTCCATCGCGGGCGCCCTGCGCCCGCCGAACCACCTTTCCGGGAGGTCGGTCACCATGAAGCAGCTGCGACTCCTCGCATTCGCCACCTGTTGTGCAGCCGGCCTCATCGCCTTCGGTTCCGCTCACGCCTGTGATGCCCACAAGTCGTCCAAGGGCACCAGCGCCTCGGCCGCCTCGGCCGCCTCGTCCATGCCCGATTGCTGCGCCGCCAAGGCCTCCAAGGGCGGCAAGGTGAACGCCTCGGCCGCCTCGCACGCCGCCTGCTCGGCCACCAAGTCGGCCTCGCATGCCGCCTGCGCCTCTTCCAAGGGCGCCTCGGCGGCCGCCTCCAAGGACTGCTGCATGTCCAAGGGCGCGTCGGCCTCGGCGGCCGGCGCCTCGGGCGGCTGCATGATGAACGCCGCGCACGCCATGGCCATGGACTGCAGCGCCTGCGAGGACTGGGCGCTGTGCGAGACCCAGATCGACGCGACCGGCGCGCGCTCGCAGGTGGTGGCGCTCAAGAACGGCGTCATGATCGTGTACACGGCCGAGGGCGCCGAGGGCGTCCGCGCCGTGCAGGCGGCCGTCGCCCGCCGCGGCGAGGGCATGAAGGCCTCGATCACCAGCCGCAAGGCCGACGCCAAGCTGTGCCCCGACTGCAAGCAGATGCGCGGCGCGCTGGCCAGCGGCAAGCTGCACCGCGAGGTGGTCAACGTCGAGAAGGGGGCGATGGACCTGCTCACCTCCAACGACAAGGCCATCGTCCAGAAGATCCACTCCATGACGGGCGCGCAGATCGCGGCGCGCTGAGCCCCGCCGCACCATCGCCGACGGCCGGTCCTCCCCGTGAGGGCCGGCCGTTCGCGTCCGGCCCCGCCCCCCTCTAGGCTGCCCGCCATGTCCCTCCCGGCACTCGGTCGTATTCGGTTCCCGCGCACCCGGCAGGCCAAGCTGGCCGTGCTGGTCGGCGCCGTGGCCGTGCCGGCGCTCATCCTCGCCGCGGTCGCCACCCTGCTCACCCTGCGCATCTCGCGCGAGGTCGAGGTGCAGACGGCGCGCTACAACGCCTACCTGGCCGAGAACGTGTCCGAGGTGTTCGAGGGTGAGCTGCTGGCGCGCGTGCGCGAGCGCACCGTGAGCGCCGAGAACGTGGCGCGCGCGGGCGGCGATGCCGACGCGATCGTGCGCGCGCTGGCGACGCAGTCGCGCGACTTCGAGGCGCCGCTGTTCGTGCCGACGCAGTACATGGACGACTTCACGCTCATCACCGTGGACGGCCACCTGCTGTTCTACGGCAACGACCCCACCGGGCGCCGGCAGCACCCCTACGCCGCGGTGCTGATCCGCGGCATGTCGGGCGAGCCGATCGGGGCGGGCGGCTGGTGGTTCAATCCGCGCGCGTTCCTGGCCGAGCACCTGGCCGGGGTCATCCAGGAGCGGCTGCCCGCGACGCCGGGCCTGTACGGCGGGCTCGAGTCCATGCGGCACCTGTCGGTGCAGGTGTTCGACGCGCGCGGCAACGAGGTGGCGCGCGTGCGCGAGCCCGCCCACGAGACGTCGGCGCGCGAAGCCGAGATGCACGGACCGTTCACCGGCTATCACGTGCGCGTGGCGGCCACCGCCACGTCACCCGTGGTGCTCGCCGGGCGATTCGTGACGGTGCAGATGGGGCTGATCGTGGTGCTGACCCTGG
>CAZMQP010000158.1:0-6084 GCA_964568385.1 uncultured bacterium | reverse complement strand
CGCTCGAGCGCACGCCGCTCGCCTACGCGCCCTTCCATGCCTCAGGCGTGGCGCTGTGGGCGGACGGACGGCGCGGCGGCTGGGCCAACGACCTCACCGACGCCCAGCGCGACACGCTGGTGACGCGCGGCTACCGGATCGAGGACCGCCGCACGGTGCGCGCGGGGCTGTGACGCCCGGAGGCAGGCCGGCGGTGCGCGGCGCGGACACGGGTCACGTGGGGGATCCCCGTGCGCGTCATCGCGACACCGCCAGCTTCACCGTCCGCACCTCGCGGCCCTGCTGGAGGCGCGCCAGGTAGAGGCCTGGCGCGCGCGGCGCGGCGAACGTCCACTCGCGCTGCGAGGGCGCCAGCCGCACCGACTCGATCCGCCGCCCGTTCGCATCGAACAGCGCCAGGCTCGCCGCCTCGTCCCCCGCGAGCGACAGCCGCAGCCGCAGCGGCCCGCGCGCGGGGTTCTCCGCCGCCGCCAGCATCAGCACCGCGCCGTCCACCGGCCGCTCGAGCCATGTGGCGGCGGTGGTGAAGCGCTCGGCGCCGGCGCTCACGCGCAGGCGGTAGGCCGCCCGCCCGCCTCTCGGCAGCGGCTCGTCGTCGAACACCAGCCGGTCGGCGCCATCGAGCCGGGCCTCGCCCCGGCGCTGCCAGGCGGTTCCATCGTCGGAACGCTCGACCTCGCCGCGCGCGCCGGCAGCGCCCAGCACCTGCCAGGCGAGCGTCGTGGCCGAGGCGCCCGCCTCGGCGAAGGCCAGCGCCGCCGAGACCGCGACCGGGGTCATCCATTGGAGCCGCCAGCTGTCGGCGAAGTAGCGGTCGCCGTCGTCGTAGCCTCCCACCAGCAGCAGCCGGTCCGCGGCGGCATCCGGCGCCATCGCCGCCAGCACGCGCATGCCCGGACCGGGCGCTCCCAGCAGGGCCGGCGTCCAGCGGTCGGCCGAGGCGGGCGCGAGGGTGGCCGGCGCGCCGAGATGCAGCGTCGAGCCGTTGTCCTGGAACCCGATGACCTCGCGCCGCGCGGCGTCGAAGGCCACCGGCGCCATGAAGCGGAAGGCGTCGGGATCGAGCTCGCGCCGCTCGCCGATGACCGAGTCGGCGGTGAACGCGAGGTGGTGCAGCCACGGGGCGCGCGGCAGCACCCAGCCGTCGCCGCGCACCGGGTCGTGCCAGATCTCGCCGTAGGGCAGCCCCAGCACCCCGCGCGTGCCGATCGCGCGCCAGGCCGGCACGGGCGAGAGCCGCAGCTCCCAGACGTCGCTGAACGGCTTCACCAGGTCGTCGCCGCCGGCGAGGATGATGCGGTCGCGCGCGGCGTCATAGAAGGCGGACATGAGCCGCCGCGGTCCCGGGCCGCCGGGCGGCACCGCGACCTGCTCCCACACCGCGCCGTCGGCGAGCGGCAGGCGCCACAGGTCGCCGAGCAGGTCGCCGCTGCCGTCGGTCGCCTGCCCGCCGAAGAGGACCAGCTGGCGCCGCACCGGGTCGAGCACCAGCGAGTGCAGGAACCGCACGCGCGGCCGGGCGGCGGCGCCGGTCGCAAGCGGCTTCCAGTCCTCGCCCCCATCGAGCGGCCGCGACATCGTCTGGAACGGGACGACGCCCGCGGTCCAGCCGCCGAACACGATCGCCCGCCGCGTGGCGGCATCCACCACGAGCGTGTGCCAGATGCGGCTCGCGAGGCCCGGGGAGCCCTCGTCCTGCCAGCCGGGGGCGCCGTCCACCTTGAGCCACTGGAGCGGCGGCATGGTGTAGGTGAGCGAGCGGCCGCCGTGGCGCCAGAGCTGGCGCGTCGCCGCGTCGAACACGACCGCCTCGCCCTCGTGACGGTCGACGCACTGCGGGGCGAGCGCGCGGGCGACGCCGCCGCCCGCGGCGGGCACCGCCACCGCGGCGCCGTGCTCGTCGGTGATGATGAGCTGGTCGGCGAGTTCGTCGCGCACCATGGTGCGCGCCAGGGAGCAGAAGCCCGGGTCGGCGATGGCCACCGGCGTCCATGCGTGCGGGCCCGCCGCGGCCAGCCGGCTCACCTCGAAGTCGCCCGACAGCCGCGAGAGCACCACGATCGCGTCCCGCGCGGCATCGAAGGCCGCAACCCCGCCCGGCGCGGGCGAGGGCTGGCCGCCCGTGGTGGGCGAGAAGACCGCCGCCGCGGGCGCGACGAGCGGCACGATCAGCACGTCGTGCCGGCCGTGGGCCGGAGACCACAGTCCCGGCACCATCAGGCGCTGGCGCCCCGGATCGAGCGCCAGACCCATGTGCCAGGGCCCCTCACGCTCGCCGGGCACGACGGTGGACTGCCAGGACGACACCGAGCCGGGCGCGGACAGCAGCACCTCGACCGAGTAGGTGCCGGCCGGCGAACGCAGGAAGCGCGCGAGTGCGAGCCGGTCGCCGAGCGAGTCGTACACGGCGCCGATCGGGACGTCGAAGGGCTGCGCGGGCGCGGGCACCTGCCCGACCACGGACCACGCGCGCGTCAGCAGGTCGTAGGCCCAGACCGTGCGCTGCGGATCCTCGGCGTACCAGCCGCCCACCACCAGCAGGCGGCGGCGGCGCGTGTCGAGCACGAGGGAGTGGCCGGTGCGAACGGGCGGCCCCCATTCCGACCACTCGCCGGAGCGTCCGGCGGACGAGGCGGACGCGTCGGTGCCGAGACTCCCGAGCGCGGGGGCCACGGGCCGGCCGAGGACCGACCCCGGAGCCGAGGGGAGCCGTGCGGCCTCCTCGAACGTGCGCGGCTGGAAGCGGAGCACCTGCTCGGGCGGGAGCGCGCGCAGAAGGGCCGTGGAGGCACCGGCGCCGGAGGGCGCGAGGGACAACAACAGCAGAGCGAGCACCCATGAGGGGGCTCGCCCGGTTCCCGGGGCCATGGCCGTCCGTTGGCTCATGGGGAAGTCCAGCGCAAGGCCCGTGCCCGGAGGCCCGGCGCGGGCGCGACTGCCGTGGGGGCAACGGCTTGCGCCATCCGAACCGTTCCGGTGCAGGCTCCGCGAACGCGGCACCGCGTGTAGAACTGTCGCCGCCACCGACAGTCGCGGCGCCGTGCGGAGGATCAGCCGCCCTCGCCGGGCGGCCCCGTGTCCTCGGCGGATTCGACCAGCCGGATCGCCTGCCGGCGCTTGGCTCGGAAGAACTCGCGCAGCAGTTCGCCGCACTCCTCGGCGAGCACGTCGGAGGTGACGCTCACGCGATGATTGAGCCGGCGCTCGCCGACCACGTCGAGCACCGAGCCACAGGCGCCCGCCTTGGGGTCGCGCGCCCCGTAGACGAGCCGGCCGAGCCGCGCCAGCACGATGGCGCCCGCGCACATGGCGCAGGGCTCCAGCGTCACGTAGAGCGTGCACTCGGAGAGCCGCCAGGAGCCGAGCGCGTTGGAGGCGGCGCCGATCGCCAGCACCTCGGCGTGCGCGGTGGCGTCCTGCAGCGCCTCGACCTGGTTGTGACCGCGGCCGATGACGATGCCGTCGTGCACCACCACGCAGCCGACGGGGACCTCGTCGCGCGCCAGCGAGGCGCGCGCCTCGCGCAGCGCCGCGCGCATGCCGGTCTCGTCGTCGGTCACGAGCACGGGGTCACTCCGCCGCGGGCGCGGCCGCCTTGCTCGGGAACTCCGGCGTCCAGCGCGCCAGCAGCTTGGTCAGCGTCTCCTGGAAGCTCGGCGCCGTGCCCTGGTTGGTCATCGGCGTGTTGTTGAGCCCGCTCGCCTTGACGCCGACCGCGCTGGCACTGGCGTCCTGGTAGGGCCCCTCCAGCGTCTCGCCGCCGCTCGCCGTCCACAACAGCCGGCCCGTCGAGTCCACGAGCGCGGCCTTGAGCTGGATGGTGGTGGTCGGGTTGCCCGACTGGTTGAACTCGAGCTTGCGCTGCTCCCACTGGTCCACGCGCACCGTGAGCACGGCCCGCGTGCGGGCGCCGCGGCAGATGGCCGGCGCCGCGAGCGAGTCCACGCGCTCGCGCGCCAGCACCGAGGCGCTGATCGCCTCGAGCAGCGAGTCGCCGCCGGCGCGGCGCAGGTACTCGCGCGCGGTGCTGGCGGCCACCCAGCGGTGCCCGCTGCCGCGCAGCGCCTGGCCGAGCGCCAGCTCGGTGATCCGGCGCGCCTCGAGGCTGCCGTCGTAGGTCACGACCGGCAGCAGCGCGATGCTGCCGACCGGCAGCGCGGCCAGTTCGGGCGCGGTCCAGAAGCGGTCGTTGGTGCGGGCCTTCTTCTGCGCGAGCGCCGGACCGGCGGCGGCCGCGAGGATGAGCAGGGCGAACAGGATCCGGGTGCTGCGCATGCGATCACCTCGTGAGCGGGCGCTCATGGGAGCGCGGCCGGGGAGCGGCCAGCCGGAAATCGAACGGCCGCGCGAGTGTAACGCGCGGCCGTTCGGACGGATATGGCGGGCCCAGGAGGATTTGAACCCCCAACCTTCTGATCCGTAGTCAGACGCTCTATCCAATTGAGCTATGGGCCCACCTCATGAGTCTGAGGCGAGAACGGACCCCCGGAAGGGCCCGCGAACTGGCGGAGTGGAGAGGATTCGAACCTCCGGTTCGGTTTTACCCGAACAACCGCTTAGCAGGCGGCTGCCTTCAGCCACTCGGCCACCACTCCATACGATGAGAATGGCGGAGGGAGTAGGATTCGAACCCACGGAGCTTTCGCTCAGCGGTTTTCAAGACCGCCGCCTTAAGCCACTCGGCCATCCCTCCACCGATGCTTCCGACCGCAACCTACGGTGGATGGCCGGGCGCCTCAAGAGGCGCGGGGCGACCCATCGGGCGACCCTCGTCCTGCCTGCCTTCGCCAGCCCCTCGGCCCCGCCGGGCCCGCTCGCGCGCATCCCGTGGTGCAGGGGCGGGCGCCAGAGGGCATCGTGCGGGAAACCGAAGGCGGGCCAAGCTACCATCGTGCCGAGAGGACTGGCAAGCGGGCGCAACTGCGCGCCGCCGCGTCGCTTGGGCGCGCGCCCGCCGCAGGCTCGCGAGCGCCTTCAGCGCCGGACGAATTGTCCGATACCAAAGGGGACCGCGCGAGTGCGCGGCGCGGCCCCTCGGCCGCCTTGTCCTCTCGTCCCCTCGCGGAGGCCGGATGTCCGGTGGCTCGCAGTGCGGTCCTCTCCCGCTTCGCTCGCGCACGCCGCGGAGTCGCGGGTGAGGCATCGGCTGACCGCACGCGCGATCGCGATCGCGGCCGCCGGGCTGGCGCTGGCCGCCGCGGCGCTGCTGCTCGCGTGGCCGGGCGCGCGGCCGCTCGCGCCCATCGGCCTGCCGCTGGCGGCTCTCGTCCTCGGATTCGCCGCGGGATCCGCGCTGCCGCGCGCCGGGCGCCTCACGTCGGAAGCGGCCGCCTCCCTCGCTCCGCCCTCGCGGGACGATGAGGACAAGGACGCGCTGCTGCGCATCTTCTTCGATCACGCCGACCTGATGCGCGGCATCGCCGAGGTGGACGGCGACCGCATCGTGCACCGCGTGCGCAACGCCCAGGCGGCGGCGCTGTTCGACGGCGACCCTGAGGCCGGCGTGCCGGGCCTGCCGCCCGATGCGCTCGAGCTCTGGCGCCACCGGTTCCGCCAGTGCCAGCGGCAGGGCCGCCCTGTGGTGTTCGACTTCGTCATCGACCGGGGAGGCGAGGAGCTCACGCTGGCCGCCACCCTCACGCAGCTGCCCTCCCCCGAGGCCTCGCCGCCTCGGTTCGCCTACGTCATCGAGGACATGACGGCGCAGCGGCGGGATGAGCGCGAGATGGAGCGCGCGCGCGAGCAGGCGGACAGCTCGAATCGCGCCAAGAGCGAGTTCCTCGCCACCATGAGCCACGAGATCCGCACCCCGACGAGCCGGGCGTGCTGGATCGGCTTCGAGACGAAGTCGTCCATGCCCGCCTCCAGGCAGCGCTCGCGGTCGCCCTGCATGGCGTTGGCCGTCAGCGCGATGACCGGCACGCGGCCGCCGGTGCGCGCCTCGAACGCGCGGATCGCCTGCGTCGCGCCGTAGCCGTCCATGCGGGGCATCTGGCAGTCCATGAGCACGGCATCGAACGCCCCGTCGCGGAAGGCCTCGACGGCGGCGAGGCCGTCGGAGGCGGGGATGACCTCGCAGCCCAG
>CAZMQP010000157.1:0-6085 GCA_964568385.1 uncultured bacterium | reverse complement strand
CGAAGGCGTGGATCATCGGCGCCAGCGTGATGCCGGTGTCGGTGCAGCGCCCGGTCACCACGATCTGGGCGCCGGTGCCCAGCGCCTCCACGACCGGCCATGCGCCGTAGTAGGCGTTGGCGCTCGAGACGTTCGCCCGCACGTTCGCGAACGGCGCGCCGGTGTCCATGTCGTCGAGCGAGACGCCCTGCGCGGTGAGCTCGTCGAGGCGGTCCATCAGGTCGTCGCCGAGCACCGCCGCCACCTCGAGCGAGCGGCCGCGCCGCGCCGCCATGGCCAGCAGCGCCTCGCGGCAGGCGAGCGGGTTGACCCCGCCGGGGTTGCTGATCACGCGCACGCCGCGCTCGAGCATCAGGTCGAGCGTCTCCTCGATCTGCGGGATGAAATCGCGCGCGTAGCCCGCCCCGGGGTCGCGCGCCCGCTGCTTCTGCATGATGGACATGGTGATCTCGGCCAGGTAGTCGAGGGTCACGAAGTCCACCGGGCCGCGCTCGATCTGCAGCTTGATCTGGGCGAGGTCGTCGCCCCAGTACCCGCCGGCATTGGCGATGCGGACGCGGTCGGCCATCAGAGCTCCTGGGCGAAAAGGGGGTGGGGTGGGCGCAGCGTCAAGGCTGGGGCCAAGCTAGAGAGGGCGCGGGCGATGGTCAACGGCGGCCCGGAAATCCGTGGTCCCGGCGGCGGAAGCGGCCTAGAATCAGCTCCTTCGCCCGCGGCGTCCCCCGCGGCGAGGTCCCGTCCCCCTGTCGTGGAGGCCCCATGCCACTGGTCACCCCCTTGCGCACATTCATCCTCGCCCTGCTCCTGACCGCTTCGCCCTCGGCCGCCTCGAACTGGGCCGAGAACGGCGATGCGGGTGAACTGCCCTCCGGGCACCAGACCACCATCGGCGTCGGACCGCTCACCTCCATCAGCGGCAACATCGAGGGGAACTCCGACCGCGATCTCTTCTGCATCCGCGTCGTGGACCAGTCGGCCTTCCGGGCGAGCCTGTCGTGCGTGACGCCGGGCGGGCTCGACCTGTGGCTGTTCAGCACCACGGGCCTCGGCATCGCCCACGACGATGGCTGCGTCGCCAGTTCCACGCGGATCACGGGCGCCTTCAAGCCCGGCATCGGCTCGTTCCTGCTCGGGATCAGCGCCGAGGGCGGCATCGCCCGCAACTTCCAGGGGCTGGCCATCTGGAACGCCCCCACGGTGGCGGGCGAGCGGGCGCCCGACGGGCCCGGGGCGCCGGGGCCGATCTCGAGCTGGGCGCCGCAGAGTGGCGGCCCCGCCAGCACGCCGTACGTGGTGCAGCTGCAGGGCTGCGTGCCGTGCGACGCGGTCGTGAGCACCGCGGCGCGCTCGTGGGGGACGCTCAAGTCGCGTTATCGGTGAGCGTTGGGACATGCGGCCGGGGCCGGCGCCGGGCGTGGACGCCCGGACGGGCCCCGGCTATCTTGGGCCTCCTCCGCGCGCGCGCCCCCGGTTGGCCGGGTGGCTGCGTGTCCACCGTCTCCCCCGTGTGAGGTTCCCATGTCGCATGCCCGCACCCTGACGCTGGCCGATGTCGCGGCGCCGCGCGCCGGCGCCCTGACCCACCTGAGCCTGATCGTGGCCGCCAGCCTCGTCACCGCGCTCGCCGCCCAGGCCGAGATCCGGCTGCCGTGGACGCCCGTGCCGGTCACCGGCCAGAGCTTCGCCGTGCTGCTCTCGGGCATCGTGCTCGGTGCGCGCCGGGCCTTCCTCGCCCAGCTGCTCTACCTGCTCGAGGGCTGCGCCGGCATGCCGGTCTTCTCGGGAGGCGCGGCCGGGTTCCTGCATCTGGTCGGACCCTCGGGCGGCTACCTGATCGGCTTCCCGTTCGCGGCCTTCGCGACCGGCCTGCTCGCCGAGCGCTCGTGGGACCGCAGGCCGTTCCCGATGTTCCTCGCGATGCTCGCGGGCAGCGCCATCATCTTCGCGCTGGGCCTGGCGCAGCTCTCGCGCTTCGTGCCGGCCGGCCAGCTGCTGCAGACGGGGCTGCTGCCCTTCCTCCCAGGCGACCTCTTCAAGTCGGCGCTCGCGGCGGGGCTCTTCCCGCTCGTCTGGGGCGCCGTGCGCCGGTTCGAGGAGCGCGGGTGAGCATCCGCACCATCGCGGTGCTCGGGGCCGGCCTCATGGGGCGCGGCATCGCCTACGTGTCGGCGCTCGGCGGCTATCGCACGCTGCTGCAGGACACCTCGAACGAGCAGATCGAGCGCGCCTCGGCGGAGATCGGCACCATCCTCGACAAGGGCGTCGCCGCCGGCAAGGTGTCCGATGCCGACGCCGCGGCCGCGCGCGAGCAGCTCGTCACCGTGCGGTCGGTCGACAAGGCGGCATCCGAGGCCGACCTCGTGATCGAGGCCGTGCCCGAGAGCATCGAGATCAAGATCGAGCTGTTCGCCATGCTCGACTCCATCGCCCCGCCGCACGCCATCCTCGCGAGCAACACCTCGTCGCTCTCCATCACCGAGATGGCCGCCGCCACCCGGCGCGCGCCGCAGGTGGTGGGCATGCACTTCTTCAACCCGGTGCACCGCATGAAGCTGCTCGAACTGGTGCGCGCGCTCGAGACCTCCGACGAGACGTTGCGCGCCTGCGAGGTGGTGGGCGAGCGCATGGGCAAGGACTGCGTCACGGTGCGGGAGTCGCCGGGATTCGTCACCAGCCGCATCAACGCCATGATCGGCAACGAGGCGTTCTACATGCTGCAGGAGGGGGTGGCGAGCGCGCGCGACATCGACAAGGCGCTCAAGCTCGGCCTCAACCACCCGATGGGCCCGTTCGAGCTCGTGGACCTGGTCGGGCTCGACACCCGTCTCAGCATCCTGCGGTTCCTGCAGCGCACGCTGGGCGAGAAGTTCCGCCCCTGCCCGCTGCTCGAGCAGTACGTCGCCGCCGGGCGGCTCGGCCGCAAGTCCGGTCGCGGCGTGTACGACTACGACGGAGCGAAGTGATCGCGCCGTCCCGGAGGAGCGTCCCGTCCATGACGCCGCGCGCACCGAGGAAGCGAGCCGCCGCCGGCTTCCGCCCGGCCTTCGAGCCGCAGCGGGCCTCGGCCCGCGCCAAGGACCTGCTGCTGTTCGAGCTCCAGCGCGCGCGCGTCGCGGTGCAGGCCGCGGTGCAGGGTGTGGCGCCGGCCTCGGCCGAGCAGCCGCTCGGCCCCGGCAAGTGGACCCTGCGCGAGACCGTGCTGCATCTGGCCGTGCGCGACCGCGTCCGGCTCGAGGAGTTCGACGCGGTGCTGGCCGGCGCCGACGTCTCGTGGCGGGGCGCCGACGATGCGCGCATGGCCGAGATCAACGAGGCGCATCTCGCGCCGCTGCGCGCGCACTCCTGGGATGCCGCCCTGCGGCTGATGCAGACCACGCGCGACCAGCTCATGACGCGCGTGCTGGCCGTGCCGGCCGACCCCGATGACCGCTGGAGCGACGCACACCCCTTCGGGCGCATGCTGCTCGCCCTGCCTCCCCACGACCGCAAGCACGCCCTGCAGATCAAGAACGCCCGCACGCGGGCCTGAGGAGACTGCCATGTCCGAGACGCTCACCCCGGTCCGCCCGGGCCGCCTGATCATCGACGGCGCCGCCGTGGACGCGGCCTCCGGCCGCACCTACACCACCATGAATCCCGCCACCGAGGCCCCGATCACGCAGGTGGCCGAGGCGGGCGCCGAGGACGTGGACCGCGCCGTCCGCGCGGCGCGCCAGGCCTTCGAGTCGGGGCCGTGGCCGCGCATGAAGGCGATCGACCGCGCCCGCGTGCTGTGGCGCATCGGCGACCTCGTGCTCGCGCATGCCGACGAGATCGCGCACCTCGAGACGATCGACAACGGCAAGCCCATCCTCGAGTCGCGGCACGTGGACATCGACATGGTGGCGCGCACGTTCCACTACTTCGCCGGCTGGGCCACCAAGCTCTCGGGCGAGACCATCCCCGTGAACCCGGCGTGGGCCACCTACACGCTGCGCGAGCCGATCGGCGTCATCGGGGCCATCATCCCGTGGAACTTCCCCATGATCATGGTGGGCTGGAAGGCCGCGCCCGCGCTGGCCGCGGGCAACACCATGGTGATCAAGCCCGCCGAGCTCACGCCGCTCACCGCGCTGCGGATCGGCGAGCTGGCGCTGGAGGCGGGCCTGCCGCCGGGCGTGCTCAACATCGTCTCGGGCAAGGGCTCGGTCGCCGGCGAGGCGCTGGTGCGCCATCCGATGGTGGACAAGATCAGCTTCACGGGCTCCACGTCGGTGGGCCAGCACATCATGCGCACGGCCGCCGACCAGGTGAAGAAGGTGACGCTGGAGCTGGGCGGCAAGTCGCCCAACATCGTGTTCGCCGACGCCGACCTCGACGCTGCGGTGAAGGGCGTGACCATGGGCATCTTCTACGGCAAGGGCGAGGTGTGCGCCGCCGGCTCGCGCGCGCTCGTGGAGCGCTCGATCTACGACGATTTCGTGGCCAAGCTCGCCGACCGCGCCCGCAAGCTGGTGCCGGGCGACCCGCTCGACATGAAGACGCGCCTCGGCTCGATCGTGTCGCAGAAGCAGATGGAGTCGGTGCTCGGCTACGTCGAGAAGGGCGTCGCCGAGGGGGCCACGCTCGCCGCCGGCGGCCAGCGCCAGCCGGTCAACGGCAAGGGCTTCTTCGTGCAGGCCACCGTGCTCGCGAACGTGGACAACGCGATGACCGTGGCGCAGGAGGAGATCTTCGGGCCGGTGCTGTCGGTGATCCCGTTCGACGGACCCGAGGACGCGGTCGCCAAGGCCAACGACTCCCCGTACGGACTCGCCTCCGGCGTGTGGACCAGCGACGTCAAGAAGGCCCACAAGGTGTCGCGCGCGCTGCGGGCGGGCACGGTGTGGGTGAACATGTACAACTTCTACGACCCCGCCCTGCCGTTCGGCGGCTACAAGCAGTCGGGCTTCGGCCGCGATCTCGGCCCCGACTGCCTGGCCGACGTGACGCAGGTCAAGAGCGTCTTCCTCAATCTGGAGTAAGCTGAGCCGGCCATGGGCCGATTGCACGCCATTCTGCTGCTGACCCCGGATGCCGAACGCCAGCGCGCCTGGTACGGCACGCAGCTCGGACTGACCCCGGGGGACGACGCGAACGTGTTCGCGACGCGCGGGGCCGCGCTGCGTCTGCAGCCGCACGCGACCGCCGCCATCGAACTCGTCTTCGCGGTGCGCGGCCTCGAGGGGCGCGTGGCGGCGATCCGGCAGCGCGGCGTCGAGGTGGCGCACGCGCCGGGCGGCGGCGAGGCGGCGCTGCACGATCCCGACGGCACCGCCCTGAGGCTCATCGAGGACGCCGGTCCCGCCTCCGGGCGCTGGCCGCTGCTGTCGCACGTGATCATCAACACCGCCGACCTCTCGCGCAGCGGGCACTTCTACCGCGACTGCCTCGGGCTCAAGGTCGTGGACGACACCGGCATGTTCCTCGAGATGGACAGCGGCGAGTGCCGCCTGATGCTGCACGACGAGGCCGACACGCTCGGCATCGCGCTGACCTCCGACCAGCGCGTCGCCTTCGCGCTCAGCGACGACGACCTCGACCGCTGGGCCGAGGAGCTGCGCGGCCGCGGCATGAAGTTCGTCACGGCGCCCATGGACGAGGAACTCGGGCGCATGGCCGAGGTCGAGGATGCCGATGGCTGGTTCGTGGTGCTGCGCGGTCCGGGCACGCCGATCGGCCGCGAGGAGGACCTCGCCGACGAGTACGATGACGAGGGCTCGCTGCATCCGGGCGGTTCGCGCCGCGGGCTCGATTCCTCCGAGATGAGCCAGCGGCCCGGGTTCGGCTCGCGCAAGCCGGCCAAGCGCCGCATCGAGCGCGTGGCCACCAAGGGATTCGAGCAGCTCCAGCGCGGCCGCGACGACGCCCGCGGCGGCGACGCTCCGGCGCTGCCGCGCTCCGGTCCGCCCGCCGGCGCGAGACCGGGCGGCTTCGCGGGCCCTCGTCCCGACCGTCCGGGTTTCGCGGGTCCCCGTCCCGATCGTCCGGGCTTCGCGGGTCCCCGTCCCGATCGTCCCGGTTTCGGGGGTCCGCGTCCCGACCGTCCGGGTTTCGCGGGTCCCCG
>CAZMQP010000156.1:0-6095 GCA_964568385.1 uncultured bacterium | reverse complement strand
GCTCGTTGAAGTCGTCGCCCTCGACCAGCACGGTGTAGAGGCCCGTGATGCTGCCGCGCGTGGACGTGCCGGCGCGCTCGAGCAGCCGCGGCAGGTGCGCGAACGCCGAGGGCGGGTAGCCCTTGGTGGTCGGCGGCTCCCCCACCGCGAGGCCCATCTCGCGCCACGCCATGGCGACGCGCGTCACCGAGTCCATCATCAGCAGCACGTCGCGGCCGGTGTCGCGGAAGTACTCCGCGATCGCGGTGGCCACGTAGGCGCCGGTGGCGCGGACCACCGCCGACTGGTCACTGGTCGCCACGATCACCACCGAGCGCGCCAGGCCCTCGGGCCCGAGGTCGCGCTCGAGGAACTCGCGCACCTCGCGCCCGCGCTCGCCGAGCAGCGCGATCACGTTGATGTCGGCGTTGGTGTGCCGCGCGATCATGCCCAACAGCACGCTCTTGCCGACGCCCGAGCCCGCCATGATACCGACGCGCTGGCCGCGGCCGAGCGTGAGGAGGCCGTCGATCGCGCGCACGCCGGTGGCGAGCGGCGTGTGGATGCGCGGCCGCTCGAGCGGGTTGGGCGGCTCGGCGGTCAGCGGCACCTCGCGGCTGCGTCCGAGCGGCCGGCCGCCGTCCATCGGGCGGCCGAGCCCATCGAGGACGCGGCCGATGAGCGACTCCCCCGCCATGGCGTGGAACGGACGGCCCAGCGGGATGACCGTGGCGCCCGGGTGCACGCCCTCGAGCTCGCCGAGCGGCATCAGCATGACGCCGCGCTCGTGGAAGCCGGCGACCTGCGCCAGGATGCCCTTCTCCTCGTCGGGGGCGATGCGGCACACCTCGCCCACCGCCACCGGCAGCGAGCTCGTCTCGACCACCTGCCCGACGACGCGGGTGACGCGCCCGAACACGCAGAAGCGCGGCGCCTCGCCGATGCGCTCGAGCGCACTGCTGAGTCCGTGCACCGCCTCAGTCATGGCCGAGCCGCTCCCAGAGTTCGCGCAGCGCCACGTCGGCGCGGCCGTCGATGATGCGGTGCGGCGTCTCGAGCACGAACCCGCCGCGCTCGATGCCGGAGTCCGGCGTCCAGACCAGTTCGAGCCCGCGGCCCGGGGGCACCAGTCCCTCGACCGCGCCTCCCAGCGCCGCCAGGTCGGACGGGTGCAGGCGCACCTCGATGCGGGGATCGTGCGGCAGCAGTTCGACGGCCGCCTGCACGAGCGCGCCCAGCCGCTCGGTCGAGAGGGTCAGCTCGTGCTGCACCACCTGGCGCGCGATGGCCACAGCGAGCGTGTGCAGGTCGCGCTCGCGGTCCCGCGCGAAGTCCGTCTGCAGCGTCGCCAACTGTTCGGCCACGCGCGCGACCGCCGCCAGCGCGTGACGCGCCTCGGCCTCGAGCCGCTCACGCTCGGCGCTCAGCGCCGCGTCGTAGCCGCGCCGGTACGACGCCTCGTGCGCCGCCACCGCGGCATGGTCGGCCGGACGCCGCAGCGACGGCAGCCAGTCGCCGCCCGCCGCCACCGCGGCGGCCGCGGGCGCGGACACCGAAGCCGCCGCCGAGAACGGCTGCCAGCGCACCGCGTCAGGCGATGATGTCATCGTTGCCTCCGCGGCCGCGGATCATGATCTCGCCGCCATCCGCCAGCGCCCGGACCGACTCGATGATGCGCGCGTGCGCCTCCTCGACGTCCTTGACGCGGACCGGCCCGAGCATCTCGATCTCCTCGATCAGCGCCTGGCCGGCGCGCTCCGACATGTTGGTCATGATGTGCTGCTTGAGCTCGGCGCTCGCCGCCTTGAGCGCCAGCGCGAGGTCCTTGGAATCCACGTCGCGCAGCACGCGCTGGATGCCGCGCCCATCCACCAGCAGCAGGTCCTCGAAGACGAACATGAGGGCCTTGATCTGGCCGGCGATGTCCTGGCTGCGCGAGCCGATGGTCTCCAGCAGCTGCTTCTCCAGCGTGCCGCCGGTGAGATTGAGCATCTTGGCCACCGTCTCGGGCCCCCCCGAGAGCGTCATCTCCTCGGAGAGCGACAGGTCGGTCTTGCTCGACAGCCCGGCCTCGACCAGCATCAGCATCTCGGGCGCGATCTTGTCCATGCGCGCCACGCGGTAGAGCACCTCGGCGGCGAGCGCCTCGTCCATGTGCTGGATGACGCCCGAGGCGAGCCGCACCTCGAGGTGGGCCAGGATCAGTGCGATGGTCTGCGGGTGCTCGCCGCGCAGGATGCCGGCCAGCACGTCCGGTTCGGCGTTGCGCAGCCGCTTGAGCCCGGTGTCCACGAGCTGCTCCTGGATGCGGTCGAAGATGACCTGGGCCTTGGCCGACCCGAGCGCCTGCTCGAGGATCTGCTGGGCGTAGTCCACGCCGCCGCGCGCCACCGACTCGACGGCGCGCGAGACCTGCTGGTACTCGGTGATCACCCCGGTGAGCCGTTCGGCGGCGACCATGGGCATGGAGGCGATCTCGCGCGAGACCACCTCGACTTCACGCGGATTCAGCAGCTGCAGGATCTGCGCCGAGCGGTCGGGACCGAGCGCCATGCACAGCACGGCGCACTTCTGCGCACCGGTGAGCGGCGTCTCGTCGGACAGCCGCGCGCGTCCCGCGGGCGCCTTCATGAGCCGCGGCTCTCGGTCAGCCACGCCTTCACGACCTGCGCCGTGACGTCGGGCCGTTCCGTCGAGTCCTGCTGCAGCTGGTGCTTGAGACGGTGCACCTCGGCCATCTCCGGCGACACCTCGGGCGCGGCCGGACCGGCCATGCGCGGCGCGTCGGCGCCCCCGGCCGGACGTGCGAAGGCGAGCCCGCGCGGCTGCGGCGGCATGAGCACGCTGCGGAGCTGGAACGCCAGGAACAGCATGGCGAGGATCGCCACCACCCCGATGAGCGGGTGACTGACGCGCTCGGCCATCGCCAGCGGGTCGACACCCGGGCGGGCGAGGCTCACCGAGTCGGGGCCCTGCACCGGCTCGAACGGCAGCGCCAGCACGTCGAGCCGGTCGCCGCGCGTCGAGTCCACGCCGACCGCGTTGCGGACCATGACCGCGATGTCCCCGAGCTGCCGCTCCTTCTCCCCCGGACGCATCGCGCGCTCGTCCACCAGCACCGCCACCGACAGGCGCGTCAGGCGGCCGGCGAGGCTCGTGCTCTTCTCGAGCCGGCGCGAGTTCTGGTACTGGTTGGCGATGATGGTCTGCTGCCCCGAGCCGTCCGGGGCGCCGCCCTCGCTGCGCTGCTCCTGCTGCAGCACCTGCCGCTCCGGGTCGAACGTCTCCACCGTCGCGTCCACCTGGTCGAAGCTGACCGAGGCGGCGACCTGCGCGCGCACGCGGCCGACGCCGACCACGGTGGCCACGAGGGACTCGATCTTCTCCACGGTCCGCTGCTCGAGGCCGCGCGCGACCTCCTGCTGGCGGCCGGTCAGGCCGATGCCGCCGAGCCCCTGCGTGGGCAGCGACAGCACGCGGCCGGCGTCGTCCATGATGGCGACGTTGTCCGCCGCCAGCCCCTCGACGGTGTTGGCCACGATGTAGGCGATGCCCTGGACGGTCTCCGGCGGCGGGGCGGTGCCGCCGCGCAGCGTGAGCACCACCGAGGCGGCCGCGTCGCGGTTGCGGCGGCGCAGGCCGTCGGTGTTGGGCATGAGCAGGTGCACCTCCGCCCGCTCGATGCCCTTGATCTGGCCGATGGTGCGCGCCAGCTCGCCCTCGAGCGCGCGCTGGTAGGTGACGCGCTGGGTGAAGTCGGTCATGCCCCACGACGGCTTGTCGAACAGCTCGAGGCCGGGCCGGCCCTGCGAGGGCAGTCCGTCCTTGGCGAGCGCGACGCGGGCGCGGGCGGCGTCGGCCGCCGGCACCTGGATCAGCGTGCCGCCGCCCTGCAGCCGGTGCGGCACGTTGGACTTGGCGAGGCGGTCCGCGATCTCGCCCGACTCCTTGAGGTCGAGTTCGGAGAACAGCGTCACGTAGGTGGGCGTCGAGGCCCAGCGGCCGATCATGCCGACCGCGACGAGCAGGGCGACGAGGCCCCCCGCCAGTGCGAAGCGGCGGGAGGCGTCCAGGTTGCGGAACCGGTCGGAGAGGGACTGCGCGGCGTCGGCCATGGGCTCCCTAGCTCAGGTTCATCACGGTGCGGTAGGCATCCGTGAGCTTGTTGCGGATCTCCACGAGCAGCTCGAGCGAGATCGCGGCCTCCTCGCTCGCCGCCATCACCTGGTGCAGCTCGACCGGCTCACCGCGCAGAAAGGCGGCGATCATGTCCTGGGCGTTCTCCTGCATCCCGCTGGTGTCGTTCACCGCGCGCGAGAACAGGTCCGCGAACGACGGTCCGCTCGCGGGCGCGTCACCCGCGCCGGGCAGCTCGGGCCGTTCGAACGCGCCGCGCAGGGCGCTCTCGATGCGCAGGTCCGACATGGCTCAGGCCCTCACGTCGAGGCGCTGCCCGGTCGGGGCGGCCGGAGCGGACGCCGGCGAGCGCGGCTTGCCGTAGGTGAGCGGACCGAGCGCGGCCTGCTGGTCGAAGAAGGCGCGCTCCTCGTCGGTGAGCGCCTCCCACAGCGACGCCTAGCGCGCGGCGGGCGCCGTGGTGGCGGGCGCGGCCGGCGCGGGGCGCGCGGGCCGGAGCTCGGGGAAGCGCTGCGGTGCGGCGGACGGACCCTGGACGCTCATGCGGCCTCCCTCAGATCTCGAGCGCGCGACGGAGCATGCTCTTCGCGGCCTGGAACACGCTGACGTTGGCCTCGTGCACGCGGCGCGCGAGCATGAGGTCGACGAGCTCGTGATTGACATCGACGTTCGGGTACTCGACGAACCCCTGGGCGTTGGCATCCGGGTGCCCCGGGTCGTACTGCAGGCGTCCGGCGCGCGTGTCCTCGCGCACCGTCAGGCTCATGCCGTCGCCGCCGTCCCCCAGCACGGCGATCTGGCGGCGGTAGGCGCCGCCCTCGGCGGTGCGGGTCACCTCGGCGTTGGCGAGGTTGCGGGCGATGACCTCGAGGAAGCGCTGCTGCACCGCCATGCCGTCGGCGGACATGCCGAGCGGGCGCATGAGCTGCCGCACCGGGCGCGGCCACTGGCTGAAGCGTCCGACGGGCTCAGCCACGGTCGCGGATCGCCGTGCGCAGACGCGCGTACGCCTCGGTCAGGAGCTTCGCGTCGGCCTCGTAGCGCAGCTGCGTGTCCGCGAGGGCCGCCATCTCGCGCTCGAGGTCCACCTCGCTCATGCGCGCCTGCGCGTTCTGCGCATCGAGCGCGGTCGCGAAGTCCGTGCTGGTGCTGGCGTTCAATGCACGCGACACGCGGGCCGCGATCGTGCGGTGCGTCGCCGACGTCTCCTCGAGGCCGCCGCGCAGCATCGCGCTGACGCTCCCCGTTCCGAACAGGCCCTTGATCATGGCGTTCCCCCTCCGAACGTTGGACGGGGAGGCTTGAGCAAGGCCGATGCCGTGTGCGGCGGCGGCGGCGCGGCGCGCGTGCGCGGCACCGCGAGGTGCGCGCGTCTGCGGGGGTTAGGCGCGGGCGGCTTCGCGTGCGCCGCGGCGGGCGGCGGGCGCGGCGGCATCGGCGCGGGCGCCGGGGCGGCAGGTCCTGCCGGAAGACTCTGCCGCGCCCGGCGGGAGCCGGACGCGGCAGCGGTGGCGATCCGGCGGCTAGGCGACCGGGGTCGTGGGCGCGTTGCGCTTGTTGCGCAGCGTCCGCTCGCTGATGCCGAGCAGCTCGGCCGCGCGGGCGCGATGACCGCCCGTCCGCACCAGCGCCTGGTCGATGGCGAGGCGCTCGAGCTGCGACAGGTCGAGCGCCGGCAGCGCCTCGGGCGCCGCCGCGCGCGCGGACGCCGGCGCCGGCGCGGCCGGCACCCCGAACAGCGCCGGGGACAGCGGGCCGCCGCGAGACAGGATCACCGCCCGCTCGATGGCATTGGCCAGCTCGCGCACGTTGCCCGGCCACGGCCGGCCGGTGATGACGGCCAGCGTCGCCTCCGGGACGACCGGCGTCTTGACCCCCAGTTCGCTCGCGAACGTGGCGACGAAGTGCTCGACCAGCGCCGGGATGTCGTCGGGCCGCTCGCGCAGCGGCGGCGTCTTCACCGGCATCACGGCGAGGCG
>CAZMQP010000155.1:0-6113 GCA_964568385.1 uncultured bacterium | reverse complement strand
GCCGGCCCAGCCGCCCAGCTCAAGACCGGCCAGGGCGTGATGACCGTGCTGCGCACCGACCTCCACGCCGAGGCCGTGTGGGTGCGCGACGACGAGGGCGGCGAGCACCGCATCGCCATGGACGACCTGCCACCCGGCCCCTATCACGAGTGCGGCGACTGCAACTGCGGCAAGAAGAAGCCGAAGGGGACCGGCTGATGCGCGGCCGGCGGGCCGTTGCCGCCGCGGCGCTGGCGGCACTGGCCGCCTGCGCCCACCCGGGACGCCTCGCCGCGCCCATCGTCCAGCACGCCACGGTGCAGGTCTCGCACGAGGCCGTGATCGAGGGCGACACCTCGCGCGTGACGCTGGCGTGGCCGCGCTTCGAGGGCGGGGCGCCCGGGGTGGCCGACTCGCTGACCCGCGCGGTGGAGGCGTTCGTGCTGGGCGGCTGGGCCGGCAGCGGCCCGTTCGCCGGCGACGACTCGCTCGCGGCCACGTTCTTCGGCGAGCAGCGGCGGATCCGGCAGGCCACCGGCCTCGCCCTGCCGTGGCACCTCGACCGCCGCGCCGAGGTGGCGGGCGACACGCTCGGCACGCTGAGCCTGGCGCTCCTCGAGTCCAGCCATCTCGGCGGGGCGCACGGCAGCGCCACCGTCCGGCTGTGCGTGTTCGACCGCCGCGACGGACGCCGGCTCGGCTTCGGCGACCTGTTCCGCCCCGCCGCGCGCGAGTCGCTGTCTGCCGTCTGCGAGCCCTACTTCCGCACCGCGCGCGGCTTCACGCATGACACGGCGCTCGACACCGCCGGATTCGCCTTCGCCAGCGGCCGCTTCACCGTGAACGACAACCTCGCGCTCACCGACGGCGGCGTGCGGTTCCGCTTCGATCCCTACGAGATCGCGCCTCACGCGCTGGGTCCCACCGACTTCACCGTGCCCTACGCCGCCCTCGCGTCGTTCGCGCGCGCCGGCGGGCCGCTGCGGCGGCAGGGCCGCTAGCGCCCGGCTAGAGCCCGCGGCGCCGGAAGCTGCGGACCGCCAGCAGCACCAGCGCCACCGCGAAGAGCGCCGCGTAGCCCACCATGAGCGCGCTCGGCACCGAGGCGGGCGAGAACGGCGTCACGTTCAGCTCGCGCATCAGCGCCGGCTGCATGCGTGAGGCGGCGAGCTGCCACAGGCTCTCGGAGGGCATGATCAGGCTGGCGACGATGCCCACCTGGCGGGCCGCGTCGTTGCGGGCGAACGTGCCGATCTGCTCGACCCAGCTGCCGATGAAGGCGAGGCCGTAGAACCCGAACGCCACGACGCCGTTGGTCACGGTGGTCAGGCGCGTGCCGCCGGCGATGGAGAGCGACACCAGCACCACCGCCTCGAGCATCATGAGCGGCAGCCCCTGTTCGAAGCCGCGCAGGCCGAAGCCCGCCACCACGCGCGCGACCAGCACCACCCCGCCCGCCATGAGCGTCAGATAGCCCAGCACCACCAGCACGTAGGCCGCCCACTTGCCGAGCACGATGCTCGAGCGGCGGATGGGCTTGCTCGCCACGGTCTGGGTCACGCCCGAGGCGATCTCCCCGGCGAGCGTGTCGATGGGCAGCAGCACCGCCGAGATCACGGTGAGGAAGTTGACCACGTAGAGCCCGGCCAGCGTCACGAAGTTGAACACCATGTTGCGTTCGATCGCGGTGCCGGTCCCGGAGCCGGCCTCGCGCGCGATGAAGTGCATGCCGATGCCGTACAGCACCAGGAACGCCGCGCCGCACAGCAGCGCGGCGACGAGGATGCGCCGGCGCATGGCCTCGAAGAGCGTCAGATGGATCAGGGTGACGAGGTCGCGCATGGCTCAGCCGGGCCTCGCCTCGTCGCCCATCACCTCGAGGAAGAACTGCTCGAGCGACGGCCGGGTGGAGCGCACGCCGTACACCTCGACCCCGTGCGCGACCAGCCGCCGCACGGCCTCGGGCAGGCTCGCCTCGTTCTCGACGCGCAGCCACCAGCGCCCCTGCTCCTCGCGCAGGCCCGAGCCCAGCGCCGCGAGCGCCTCGCGCGCCGCCGGCGGCACCGGTCCGAGCCGCAGTTCCGCCTCGATGCCGTTGGCGCCGTCCTCCATCACGCGCTCGCTCACCACCCGTCCCTGCTTGAGGAAGACGACGCGGTCGCACGTCTGCTCGACCTCGCCCAGCAGGTGCGAGTTGAGGAACACGGTGACGCCGTCGCGCTTGAGGTCGCGGATCAGGTCGCGCACGAGCCGCCGCCCGATCGGGTCGAGCCCCGAGGTCGGCTCGTCGAGGAACACGAGCCGCGGCCGGTTGAGCAGCGCCTGGGCCAGGCCGATGCGCTGCGTCATGCCCTTGCTGTAGGTGCCGACGCGGCGCTCCGCCGCCTCCACCAGGTCCACGCGCTCGAGAAGCTCGTCCATGCGGCGCTCGAGGCCGGCGCCGGAGAGCCCGTAGAGCCGGCCGTGGAAGCGCAGGAACTCGCGCCCCGTGAGCCAGTCCTGGAACCGGAAGTGCTCGGGCAGGAAGCCCACCTCGGCGCGGGCGCGCCTCTCGCCGAGCGGCGCGCCCAGCAGCGACCCGCTCCCCGAGGTCGGCTCGATCAGCCCCAGCAGCATCTTGAGCGAGGTGGTCTTGCCGGCGCCGTTGGGACCGAGGAAGCCGAAGACCTCCCCCTGCGACACCGACAGGGAGAGGTCCGCGACCGCCAGCTTGTCCGCGAAGCGCTTGCGGAGGCTGTGCGTCTCGATGGCCGCTGGCGTCATGCCGGCAGACTACCGCACCGACTCCGCCATCAGCACCAGGTCCTGGGCCGAGAGGTTGCCCCCGAGCGCGAAGACGCGGCCCTGCTCGGTCCACAGCACCAGCGCGCCGGAGCGCTGCGACCCGCCCGTGGCCCGCGAGGATTCCACCAGCAGCCCGCGCTGGCCGTGGATCGTGACCTCGCGGAAGGCCGTGGCGTCGAGCGGCACCGGCACCAGCAGCGTGCTGTTCCAGTCGATGCGCGACGCCGTGCGCCGGGCCTCAGCGGCGTCCAGTCCGAGCACGCGCAGGCCCACCTCGCCCAGCCGCGCCAGGTCGGCGCCCGGCGGCAGGTCCACCTCGGGCGAGACCGCCTGCTTGAGCTCGGCGCGGCGGTCCCCCTTCGCGTAGCGCATCGAGACCGTGTGCGGCATGCGCAGCGTCATGGCGCGGCCGTCCCACTCGTGCGGCACCGTCACGTCACGCAGGTCGAGCAGCTCCAGCATGCGCGAGAGCTCGCGGGTGTTGGCGGTCATGCGGACCTCGGCCTCGCCCGTGACGCGGATCTCCTCGAGCTGCAGGCCGCGCGGCAGGTCGGCGGGGGTCCGCACGGCGAGGCGGGCCGCCTGCCCCGCCGCCTCGGGGCTGTCGAACGTGCGCGACTCGCCGGGCTCGCGCAGCACCTGCGTGTCGAACCCGAGCATCGCGGGCCCCGCGCCGTTCCCGTCGGCGAGCGCCTGGAGCCGCTCGAGGCGCGCCGGGTCGAACGGGATCGCGGTCACGTTCTGCACGCGGAACAGGGACAGCAGGTCGCCGGCCTTGGCGCGCACGGCCGGGAAGGAGAACAGCACGGCCAGGCCGGCCACCGCGAGCGCGCTCGCCAGCGCCGGGTGGAGTGGGTTCGTGCGGCGCTCGGCCGCCGCCTCGTCCTGCTCGCGCAGCTTCTCGCGCAGGGCACGGGCGAATCCCGGCCGCGGCTCGCGGCGGTGCTCGTGGAGGAATCGGTCGTCCATCGTCAGATCTCCCCTTCCTGCCAGCGCGACCGCAGCCCCGCGACGGTGCGGTGCAGGATCGTGCCGACGTTGCTCTCGCTCAGGCCCATGAGGCGAGCGATCACGCGGTGCTCCTGCTCCGCGCCGTACTTGAGCGCGATCAGCTCGCGCTCGCGCTCGGGCCGCTCGGCCAGCAGCCGCGACAGTTTCTCGAGGTCGGATCCGCGCTCCGCGGGGCCGTCGGCCGGCTCGCCGCCCGCCACCCCCAGCGCCGCCTCGAGCGGCGCCGAGACGCGGCGGCTGCGGTAGTGGTCCACGGCGACGCGGCGCGCGATCGTGAACAGCCAGGTCGTGAACGCGCCCTTGTCCCGGCGGTAGCGCGCCCGTGCCTGCCAGGCTTTCTGGAACGTGAGGGCCGTGAGGTCCTCGGCGTCCGGACCGTCTCCGACCCGGTAGCGGAAGAAATTGTGGACACGCGGCAGCAGCGCCGCATAGAGGGCGTCCCAATCCGCCTCCTGCGCCGGGTCCAGGGCCCGGAGCCGTCCGAACATCGCATCCACGATGGCCATCCCCCCATTCTACGGGGCCCGCCGGCCGGCATCACAGCCCTCCGGGCCGATTCCCGCCCTTCCGCTATACTCCCCGCTCGACTTTCGCCACCGCCCGGAGACCCGTGTGCCACGCTTCTACATCACCACCGCCATCGATTACGTGAACGGCCGCCCCCACCTGGGGCACGCCTACGAGAAGGTACTCGCCGACGCCATCGCCCGCTGGCACCGCCAGAGAGGCGACAAGACCTACTACCTGACGGGCACCGACGAGCACGGCCAGAAGATTGCCAAAGCCGCCGCCGCCGCGGGCAAGGAACCCAAGGCGTTCGTGGACGAGCTGTCCCAGACGTTCGTCGCCGCGTGGTCCGAGCTGAACGTGGGCTACGACCAGTTCTTCCGCACCACCGACCGCCGCCACGAGATGGCCGTGCAGGAGCTGTTCCGCCGCCTGCGCGACGGCCTCAGCCCCAAGACCGGCGAGCCCGTGCTCTACGAGAAGGAGTACGAAGGGCTCTACTGCGAGGGCTGCGAGGCGTTCAAGACCGACAAGGACCTGGACGAGCAGGGCCTCTGCCCCGAGCACAAGGTGGCGCCCAAGCCGATCCGCGAGTCCAATTTCTTCTTCCGGCTCTCCGAGTACGACGAGGCGCTGCTCCAGCACCTCGAGGCGCACCCCGAGTTCATCCAGCCAGACTACCGGCGCAACGAGGTGATGAACGTCATCAAGGGCGGTCTGCAGGACGTCAGCGTGTCGCGCCCCAACCTCACCTGGGGCATCCCGCTGCCCGACGACCTCGAGGGGCATGAGGGCCACGTCGCCTACGTGTGGGCCGACGCGCTGCTCAACTACCTGTCGGCGATCGGCTGGCCCGAGCGCAAGTACTCGATCTGGTGGCTCGCCAAGGAGGGCGACGTGGGCGGGCCCGGCGCGGCGCGCGAGGACGAGTTCCAGGACCTCGACGGCTCGGGCAAGCCGGGCGCGGCGTGGGCCGGCACCGGCAAGCCGCTCTACACGAACGCGTTCCACCTGATCGGCAAGGACATCAGCCGCTTCCACTGCATCCTGTGGCCGGCCATGCTGCTCGCCGCCGGCGTGCCGCTGCCGCGGCAGGTCTACGTGCATGGGTTCATCTACGCCCGGGGCGAACGGCTCTCCAAGTCGCTCGGCAACCTCGTGGACCCGGTCGAGATGGCGCGCACGTTCGGCGCCGACGCCGTGCGCTTCTACCTGCTCGACAGCTTCCCCACCGGGCGCGACGGCGAGTTCACGCTCGAGCAGATGGTGGAGCACTGCAACACGCACCTCGCCAACAAGCTCGGCAATCTCGCCAACCGCACGCTCAACCTGACCGGACGGCACTTCGAGGGCAAGGCCCCCGCCGAGTGGGCGCCCGAGGCGTTCACCGGCGAGGCGCGCGCCGCGCTGCAGGCGATCTTCGACACTGCGGGTGTGACCGCGGTCGAGGCGCCGAAGGCGTGGGAGGACCTGCGGCTGCACGAGGCGCTGGACCACACGTGGAACGTGATCGAGCGCGCCAACGAGTTCGCCGACCGCTCCAAGCCGTGGGAGCTGGCCAAGGACCCCGCACGCCGCGCCGAGCAGGCCACTTCGCTCGGCGCCCTGCTCGAGGTGCTGCGGCTGACGGCCATCTGGGCGTGGCCCGCCATGCCCGCCAAGTGCGAGGAACTGTGGACGCTGCTCGGACACGCCGGCTCACCGGGCACGCCCGGCACGAAGGCCGTGCCGTCGTTCGGACCCGGCGACGGCCGCTCGCTCGGGGCCAGCGCCATCCTGTTCCCGCGCATCGATCTGAAGGCCGTCTCGAGCGGCACGGAGTAGCGCGCCCG
>CAZMQP010000154.1:0-6120 GCA_964568385.1 uncultured bacterium | reverse complement strand
GCACCGGCAGCGACCGCACCTCGCCCGGTCCGAGCGTGAAGGGCGGGGACGGCGCCGAGATGCCCTCCCCCAACACGGTCACGCCGTGGACGAGGGCCGAGACCGCACCTTCGTTGGCCACGCCGAGGCCGCGTTCGGTGGCGCGGTCGTCGGGGCGGACGCCGAAGTCGAGCCAGGCGTGCGAGGCCACCACGTGCGGCGCGGCGCGCGCGGTCAGTCGGGTGGCGATGACGAGCACCGACTCCGCCGGGCTGTCGGTCACGAGCCGGAACGCACCCGACTGCACGCCATCGGGGAGCCCGCGGGACTCGAGGTCCACCGCGAGCGCGACCTGCTCTCCAGGACCGAGCACCCCGGCGGCCGGCGCCACGCGCGCCCACGCGCGCGGCGGCAGCAGCCGCACCGCGAGCGAGTCGTGCAGCACCTCCTCCCGGTAGGCGACGCGCACGCCGCGCCCTGGCTCGGGCGCCTGCAGGCCGGCCGAGGCGATGGACGACCGGCCCGAGAGCGTCCGGTACTGGAAGCGCACCTCGCCGCCGCGCAGCAGCCAGACCTGGAACGTGAGGGGCGCTCCGGGTTCCCCGAACGGTCGCGTCGCCTTCCACGTGACCACCACGCGCAGCGGATCGCGATGCACCCAGACGCGGCGGGCCGAGGGCCCGGGATCGAGATCCGCCCAGAACGGGGCGACGCTGGCGCGCGGCGCCAGCGCCGAGGGCAGCATGACGGGCTGCGGCGAGGGGTCCAGGCCCGCGAACGTGAGGAAGCCGTTCGACCCGACGCGCATGGCGCGGTACTCCTGGCCGAAGAACGGGAACGCGAACGGAAGGCCGACCTCCTCGCTCATGCCCTCGTCCCCCTCGAGCGCGAGCGTGACGGCCTCGGGTCCCGGCTCCACCCACTCGAAGGCGGCCGCCGGGCCGGTGCCGAGTCCGATCACCGAGTAGCCACCGGCGCTCGGCGGCCCGCTGCCGCTCGTCTCGAGCCGGGACGAGGGGAACGCCCATTCGAGCGTGCCCGCCGAGGGATTCGACAGTACGAGTTCGTGGCGCTCACCGGCGCCGGCGGGCAGGTCGCCCGCGACCTCGGCGGCGTCAAGCGCCGCGCGCGGCGGCGGCTGCGTGGTGAAGGCGAGCGGCGGCGACAGCGCGCCCGCGTTGCCGCGGTCGTCCATCGCGCGCAGCCGCACCCAGTGGCTCGTCTCGGCGGCGAGACCGCCGATGCGCGCGCGCTCGAGCGTCCCCGCCACCGAGGGCTCGGGCGCGGGCAGCGGTCGCATGTCCTCGAACGGCACGGAGCCCGGCTCGCCCTCGGCGATGCGCATCAGGTAGCGGTCGGCGCGTCCCACCGCCCCGTCATCGCCGGGAGCCGTCCACGCCAGCCATACGGCATGCGAGCCCGTGCGCTCGAGGCGCAGGTCGGTGACCGCCGCGGGCGGCTCGTCCTCGGGCTCGGCGAGCAGCCGCACCAGGTCGAGCCGCCCGCCGCTCACCGTGCGCCCCTGCAGCGAGGGCAGCGGCCAGACGCTCGCGATCAGCCGCTGGCGCAGGGCGATGGGGTCGAGCGACGGCTCGCGGGCCAGCAGCAGCGCCAGCGCCCCGGTGACGAGCGGCGCCGCCATGGACGTGCCGCTGAGCGTCTCGTACCGGCCGTTGGGCGCCAGCGACAGGATCGCGGTGCCGGGCGCGCCGACGTCCACCGAGACCGCGCCGCGATTGGAGAAGGCCGCGAGGCCGTCCGAGTCGTCGGTCGCCGCGACCGTGACGAGGGTGGGCTCGTCGAAGGAGGCCGGATAGACGGGCTGCACCTCGAGATCCACGCCGTGATTGCCCGCCGCCAGCACGCTCAGCACGCCCGACTCCCCGGCGGCGCGGAAGGCCAGTTGGAGCGCCTGCGAGTAGGGCCCGCCGCCCCAGGAGTGATTGACGATGCGCGCGCCCATGCGGTCGGCGTAGAGGATGGCCTCGATCGCGGCGCTGGTCGGCCCGCTCCCCGAGGAGCCGAGGAACTTGAGCGATAGGATGCGCGCGCGCCAAGCGACGCCGCTCACGCCGATGCCGTTGTCGCCGACGGCCCCGATGATGCCGGCCACGTGCGTGCCGTGCCCGTGGTCGTCGCTCGGATCCGGGTCGCCGTTGAGGAAGTCGTAGCCGTGCACGTCGTCCACGTAGCCGTTGCCGTCGTCGTCCACGCCGTTGGCGGCGATCTCGCCCGGGTTCACCCACAGGTTGGCGGCGAGGTCCGCGTGCGCCAGGTCGGTGCCCGTGTCCACCACACCGACGATGACACCGCGAGCATCCGTCGCGAGGTCCCAGCCGCGTTCGGCGCGCACGTCCGCGCCCGGCACGCCACCGCGCTGGCCGCGGTTGTGCAGCGCCCACTGCTCGCCGTAGCGCGGGTCGTCCGGGGCGCGCGCGAGACGCAGCAGGTGGTCGGGCTCGGCGAACTCGACGCGCGGGTCCTGCGCCAGCCGCAGCAGCGCCTCCTCGGTGGTGCCGCTCGCGAGTTCCAGCTTCTCGACGCCGATGGCCTCGTAGACGCGCGAGCGGACGACGCCCAGCGACTGCCGCACGGCGGCGTGTTCGGCGCTGCGCGGCGCGGCGCGCCAGCGGACCAGCACCACGCCGGGCACGGCCTCGGGAGCCGCCTGGGCCGGGCCCGCGAGCAGGAACAGCCAGCAACCGAGGAGGAACCGCCGCATGGACGCTCGTGCGTGGCGGGCGGCGGGGAGCGGGGCCGCCCGGTGGCACCGGCCCGTGGGCCGGATGGGCCGAGACTACGCCACGCCGGCACCCGGCCTCAACGGCGGGCGCGGCGCCTCGAGGCGGGCTTCTCGTAGCGCGCCACCACGCGGGTCCAGATGCCCCCGCGCACGCCGAAGCGGCCCACGACCTTCATCCGGCGCGGCTTCGTCGCCCGCACCAGGTCATCGAGGATCCGGTTGGTGACCTGCTCGAAGAAGTGGCCCTCGTCGCGGAACGACCACAGGTACAGCTTCAGCGACTTGAGCTCGACGCACAGCCGGTCGGGCACGTAGCTGATGAGGATGGTCCCGAAGTCGGGCTGGCCGGTCACCGGGCACAGGGCGGTGTACTCGGGACAGCGGTGCCGGATGACGTAGTCGCGCTCGGGGCTCGGGTTGGCGAACGTCGCCAGGGTCCTGCTGGGTTTGCTCGGCATGGTCACTCCTCACGGTGGGCGGCGGGCGCGGCAGTCTCGACGACGCCGCGAAGGCGGGTCAAGCCGGGCGGCGGCAATCACTTCGGACTCAAGGCGGTCCCCGGCCGCGCCGATGACCCGGCCTGACGACGGCCCCTCCGTCCGACCACCTCACTCCGGAGGAGGCCTCGTCATGCCGGAAGCGCAGAACGCGCCGGACCGCCCGCTGCTGCTGATCGCCGACGACGAACCGTTCGTGCTCGAGGTGCTGTACGAGGCGGCGGCCGACGCCGGTTGGGAGGTCCGCACGACCCGCGACGGGCACCAGCTGGGCGACCTCGCCGCGGCCGAGCCGCATGCCGCCGCCATCCTGCTGGACGTGCGCATGCGCGGCCCCGGCGCCGAGCCGCTGCTGCGCACGCTCCGCCGCACGCACCCCGCCGCGCGGCTCGTGCTGATGTCGGGCGACCCGCTGGCGCTGCCGCTTCGCGGCGCCGATGCCGTGCTCGCCAAGCCCTTCTCGCTCGACGGCCTGCTCGACGCGCTCGCGACCCCGCATGCCGCCGGGACCGCCGCATGAGCGGCGCGACGCGCAGCGCCGCCCTCACGAGCGGGCCCGCCGACCTGCCGGCCACGCTCGCCGCCGACCTGCTGGGCGAGTGCGTGCAGGTGGTGCCGACGCTCGACCTGCGCGACATCGGCGCGCGATTGCTGGCGCCGCTCGTCGCCGCGACGCGCGCCCACCGCGCCTCGCTCATGGTGGTCCACCCCGACTCCGGCCGGCTGCGCATCGTCGCGGGACTCGGCATCCGGCCCGACCTGATCGGCCAGGAGGTGGAGTGGCGCCCGCAGAGCATCTCGGAGTGGGTGTTCCGCCGCGGCGAGGGGCTGGTGCTGCAGGGCGAGGTGCGCACCGACGCGCTGCAGGGCACCGGCGAGAGCGGTGTGGACTCCTCGATGTGCGTGCCCCTCATGGGCCCCTCGGGCACCATCGGCGTCATCAACCTGGCGCGCCGCGCCGAACAGCCGCCGTTCCGCGACGACGAGCGCCTGGCGGTCGAGGCGGTGCTGCCGCCGCTCACGGCCGCCCTCGAGCGCACGCTCCTCGCCCAGCGCGCACGCCGCTTCGCGCTCCAGCTCGAGTCGCCCTCGCTCGGCTCGCTCGTCACCGACGGCCGCACGCGGCTGCAGCACCACGAACTCGGCTTCGCGCGCGCGCGCTCGGTGCACCGGGCGGGCGACCAGGCCGACCGCGTCGCACACTCGCACGCCATCCACTCCCTGCTCGTCACCGACGCCGCCGGCGACGGGGTCGAGGCGGCGCTGACCACCGCGTTCGTGCAGGGCGCGTTCGTGGCCGGCGCCTCGCCCGAGCGCACGCTCAGCGGCCTGATGGCCCAGCTCAACAGCGCGCTGCATGCGCGTGCGGGCGGCGGCGGCACGGCGGCGGCATGGATGGCGACGCTGTCCCCGAGCGGCCAGCTCTCGCACTGCAGCGCGGCGTACCCCGCCCCGCTGTGGGTGCCCTCCGACGACTCCCCGGTCTGCCGGCTGGCGGGCTCAGGCCCGGCGCTCGGCAGCGACGCCCAGGGCCGCTGGGACGAGGAGCAGATCCGCATGCTCCCCGGCGACCTCGTGCTCGTGGTGAGCGACGGCCTGCTGGCCGCCCGCAACCGCCTGCAGCAGCCCTTCGGCGAGGAACGCGTCATCGAGGCCGCCTCCGGCTACCGCCGCGAGCCGCTCGACCGGCTCGCCCGCGGCCTCGTCGAGCAGGCCATGGCGCACACCGGCCGCCCCGACCCGGTGGACGACCTGCAGGTACTGGCGATCCGCTTCGCGCCCGAGCGCTAGACCGCGCTGGCCGCGCCGGCGGGCGGTCTGTTACCGTCTCCGCCCGCCATGCGAACGATCTTCCTCGAGACCTACGGCTGCCAGATGAACGTGGCCGACTCCGAACTCATGGCCGGCGTGCTCGAGCGCGCCGGCATGCGGCTCGTGGACCGTCCCGAGGACGCCGACGCGCTCATCCTCAACACCTGCGCGATCCGCGAGCACGCCGAGCAGCGCGTCGTCGGCCGGATCGGCGAGTTCGCCCGGCACAAGCAGCGCAACCCGGCGGTCATCATCGGCGTCGCCGGCTGCATGGCCCAGCACCTGCGCAAGAAGATGTTCGACGGCAAGCGCATGCTCGACCTGGTCGTCGGCCCCGACGGGTACCGCAACCTGCCCGAACTGCTGCGGCAGGCGGCGGGTGAACCGGTGGCGCAGGTCCGGCTCGACCGCGACGAGACGTACGGCGACCTCGAGCCCAGGCGCGAGGCCGGCGTGCGGGCGTGGGTCACGGTGCAGCGCGGCTGCGACAAGTTCTGCACCTACTGCGTCGTCCCCTACACGCGCGGGCGCGAGCGCAGCCTGCCGCTCGCGGACCTCGTGCGACAGGTCGAGTCCGCCGTGGCACAGGGCTACCGCGAGATCGTCTTCCTGGGCCAGACCGTGAACTCGTACCGGCACGGCGATCACGACTTCGCCGACCTGCTCCGCGCCGCGAACGACGTCCCGGGCGTGGAGCGCATCCGCTACACCTCGCCCCACCCGAGCGACATGAGCGACCGCGTGATCGACGCCATGGCCTCATGCGAGAAAGTCATGCCGCACGTGCACCTGCCGCTGCAGAGCGCATCCGATCCGGTGCTCGAGGCGATGCAGCGCACGTACTCGATCGCCGGGTTCGAGGACGTGCTCGGCCGCATCCGCTCGCGCATCCCGGGCGTCTCGGTGACGACCGACGTGATCGTGGGCTTCCCGGGCGAGAGCGAGGCGGACTTCGAGGCGACGCGTGCGTTCATGAAGCGCGTGCGCTTCGACAGTGCCTTCTTGTTCAAGTACTCCGCGCGTCCGGACACGCGCGCGTTCAAGCTCGCCGAGACCGTGGACGAGACCGAGAAGGGGCGCCGCCTGCAG
>CAZMQP010000153.1:0-6122 GCA_964568385.1 uncultured bacterium | reverse complement strand
CATCAAGCCGTACTCGAAGCCGTTGTGGATCATCTTGGCGAAGTGGCCCGCGCCGACCGGGCCGCAGTGCATCCAGCCCTCGGGGGGCGCCAGCGTGTCGAGCGCCGGGCGCAGCCGCTCGATCGAGGCCGCCTCGCCGCCGGCCATCATGCAATAGCCGTTCGCGAGCCCCCAGATGCCGCCCGAGGTGCCGATGTCGGCGTAGTGGAGGCCGGACTCCGCGAGCCGGCGGGCGCGCCGCTGGTCGTCGTGGAAGTTGGTGTTGCCGCCGTCCACGATCAGGTCGCCCTTGGCGAGCAGCGGCGCGAGTTCGTCGATCATGGCGTCGGTGGCGGCGCCCGCGGGCAGCATCACCCACACGACGCGCGGCGCCGCCAGCGACTCCACGAGGCCGGCGATCGTGTCCGCGGCGACGGCGCCGTGACCGGCCGCCTCGGCGGTCCTGTCGGCGCTGCGGTTCCAGGCCACGACGCGATGCCCCCCCTGCAGCAGCCGGCGGACCATGTTGAACCCCATGCGACCCAATCCGACGAACCCGATCTCCATGCGACTTCCTCCCATCCGTGAAGGCGCCCTCGGCGGGCCGTGGACCGCTCGGCCGCGCGCGGACGCGGGCCCTCCGGCGCGTGCGGACCGTGCCGCGCCAGCGCCCCATGAGAACCCCGGGCACGCCCCGACGGCAAGTGGACGCCGGCGGTCCGGCTGCGCGCACGCACCCGCGGGCGGGCGCCGCGGCGCCGTCGCGGGCCGGGAGAACGCGCACTCCGCCCTGTGCTAGCCTGCCCGTTTCATGTCACGCCCCTCCCGTCTCCGGATCGTGCTCGCCGCCTCGCTGGCGCTCTCGCTCTTCATCGCGCTGCGGTTCCCGCTGGTGGATCCGGACGAGGGCCGCAACGCCGAGGTCGCCCGCGAGATGGCGCGCTCCGGCGACGTCGTGATCCCGCATCTGGCCGGGCTGCCCTATCTCGACAAACCGCCGCTGCTGTTCGCGCTCGGCGCCGCCGCCATCGCGGTGCTCGGCCCCACCCCGCTCGCCGCGCGGCTGCCGGCCATCGCCTCGTCGCTGATCGTGCTCGCGCTGCTCGGCTGGCTCGCGCGCCGCCGCGGCGATCCCGCACTGGGCGCCTGGGCGGCGGGACTGACCGCGGCGGCGCCGCTGTTCGCCGTCATCGCCGCCTACGTCATCTTCGACATGCTGCTGGCGGCGGCGGTCACCGCCGTCTGGGTGCTGGCCGCCGACGAACTCGAGCGCGGCCCCGACCCGCGCCGCCGGGCGCTCATGCACCTCGCGGTCGCCCTCGGCGTGCTGGCCAAGGGCCCGGTGATGCTGGCGTGGGCGGCGGGCGGCTCGCTCGCCGCGGCCCTGCTCTCGCGCTCGCGCGCGCCGCTGCGCTGGCTGGCGTGGGGGCCCGGCTGGCTGATCACGCTGGCACTGGCGGGCGGCTGGTTCGCGCTGGCGCTTGAGCGCCACCCGGAGTACCTGCGCTACGCCTTCCTCGAGGAGTCGCTCGAGCGCATGACCCGCGACAGCTTCGCCCGCGAGCAGCCGTGGTGGTTCGTGCCCGCCGTGCTGGCGGGCGGGGCGCTGCCGTGGTCGCTGGCGACGCCGTGGGGCCGGCCGCGCCGCGGCGCGGCGACGGTGGCCGCCGGCTTCGTGCTGTTCGCCGCGATCTTCTTCACCGCTTCGCGCAGCAAGCTCGTCACCTACCTGGTGCCGGCGCTGCCGGCGCTGGCGTGGTGGGCGGCCGAGTGCTGGCGGGCCGCGCCGGCCTCGCGCCGGCCGCTGGCGCTGCGCGTGGCGGTGTTCGGCCTGACGCCGCTGCTGGTGCTGGGCGGGGCGCCGTGGCTGCACGAGGCGGCCCGCGAGCGATCGGGGGCGCCGCTCGCCGAGGCGCTCGGGCGCATCGGGGCCCGGTCGGTCGTGTTCGAGGACTGCTATAGTCCGGGGTCGGACTTCCTGCGCGACCGCCGATCGCTGGTCGTCTCCGCGCTCGGTCATCCGGTCACCAGCAACTACATCCTCCGCTACCGGGACCTGCTGCGTTCGCGCGGACAGTGGACGCTGGCGGACTCGTTGCCGCGCGAGGCGCCCGACGCATGGGTGCGCGAGCGGCGCGATCCGCGACCGCCTCCGCCTCGGACCGGGGAGTTCCACCGCGACGCCCGCTTCACCGCCTACCGCCCCCTTCGGGAACAGGACTGATCCGCATGTGCGGCATCGCCGGACTCATCGCGCCCGACCTCGACCCCGCCGAACGCCTCGGCCACGTGGCCCGCATGGTGGCGCGGCTCACCCATCGCGGCCCCTCGGGTGAGGCGCTGTGGTCGGACGGCCCGGCCGCCCTGGGACTCGCGCGGCTGGCGATCGTCGCGCCGGGCGCGCGCGCGCGCGCGCTCGAGGACGAGTCCGGCCGCATCGTGTGCGTGGCCAACGGCGAGCTCTACAACCACGCCGAACTGCGGATCGCGCTGCGGGCGCGCGGCCGGGTGCCGGCCGAGGGCCCCGACACCGCGGTGCTGCCCGATCTGTACGCCGAACACGGCGAGCGCTTCCCCGAGCGGCTCGACGGCATGTTCGCCATCGCCCTGTGGGACCGCTCCAGCCGCACCCTGACCCTGGCGCGCGACCGCGCCGGCGAGAAGCCCCTCTTCCACTGGCAGCAGGGCGGACGCTTCGCGTTCGCCTCGGAGCCCGCCGCGCTGCTGGCGCTGCCGTGGATCGCCCGCGAGCCCTCGCCCGAGGCCCTCGCCCGGTACCTCGTGCACGGCTTCTTCGCGCACGAGGATTCGGCGTGGCGCGGCCTGCACCAGCTGCCGCCAGGACACACGCTGACGTGGCGCGACGGCGTCACGCGCCTGCGGCGCTACTGGCGGCCCTGGGACGCGGCGGTCGCCGGCGGCCTGGCGGTCTCGGCCGCCGAGAGCCCGCTCCTCATCGAGCGCGCCCTGGCGAGCGCGGTCGCCTCGCGCGTGCCGGGCGAGGTCCCCTTCGGCGTGTTCCTCTCGGGCGGCGTGGACTCGGGACTGGTCGCCACGCTCGCCGCGCGCGCCTGCGGCCACCGCTTCCCCACCTTCAGCCTGCGCCTGCCGCACCGCGGCTACGATGAGTCGGGCTTCGCGGCCGAGGTCGCCGCCCGCATCGGCTCCGAGCACCACGTGCTGACGATGACCGAGACCGAGGGCGAGGAGGCGCTCACGTGCTGGGCGGACGGCATGGACCAGCCGCTCGGCGACCCCAGCGTGCTGCCGACGTGGGCACTCGCCCGCATGGCCTCGGCGCACGTGCCGGTGGTGCTGACGGGCGAGGGCGGCGATGAACTGTTCGCCGGCTATCCCACCTACCTCGGCCACCGCCATGCCGCGTGGGTGGACCGCACGCCGGCGGCCGTCGCGGCGCTGGCGCTGGCGCTGGCCCGCCGGTTCCGGCCGCGCCACCACCACGTCACGATCGCGCACCTGCTCGAGCGCTTCCTGTCGGTGCGCGGCATGAACCCGTTCGACCGGCACCTGGCGTGGTGGGGGCTCTCGCGCGCGGCGGATGCCATGAACCTGCTGCACCCGGCGCTGCGCGAACAGGTGGGCGGCGAGGCCCCGCTCGCGCACGCACGGCGCATCGAGACGCAGCTGCGCGAGATGGAACTCATGAACGGCCGGCAGGCGCCGCTGACCGCCTACCAGTACCTCGACTTCGAGACCTACCTGCCGGGCGGACTGCTCACCAAGGTGGACCGCTGCACCATGGCGCACGGCGTCGAGTCGCGCGCGCCGTTCCTGCGGCACACGCTGATCGAGACCGCCCTGACGCTGCCCGATCCGGCCAAGCTGCGCGGGACGCGCGGCAAGTGGGCGCTCAAGCAGGCGGCGCGGCGGCTGCTGCCGCCGGCGCTGCTCGCCCGGCGCAAGCAGGGCTTCTCGCCACCGGTCTCGGCGTGGGCGCGAGGGCCGATGCGCGGGCTCGTGGTGGACCGCCTGTCGCCGGCGCGGCTCGAGGCCGCGGGCGTGCTCGACGCGGCCCCGGTGCAGCGCCTCGTGCGCGAGCATCTCGACGGCCGCGAGGACCGCGGCCGCACGCTGTGGGCGCTGCTGTCGCTGCAGGCGTGGGCCGAGCGCTGGTGGCAGGGCGATGCGGCGACCGCCGCGGCGCCGGTGCGCGAAGCCGCCGTTCCCGAGCTCTCGCTCAGGGGCTGACGGCGCGGCGCGGCGCCAGGGCGGAGAAGCCCGAGGCGCACAGGAAACCGGCCAGCAGCAGCAGTGACAGAGCCATCAGCGCCCGCGTCAGTCCCGCGTGGTCGGCGTAGGCGCCGACCGGACCGATGAGCAGCGCCCCCAGTCCCCACGCCGCGCCCATCAGCAGGCTCGAGATGGTGCCCGCGTGCGCGGGCGACAGTTCCTGCCCGAGGACCACGTTCACGGGCAGCGAGGTCTGGAGCCCGAAGTAGCCCACCAGCAGCGACACGACCGACCACGGCGCGGGCAGCGCGAAGAACCCGACGAAGAACGGCATCGCGAACAGGAACGACAGGCGCACGACCGTGTGCCCGCCGACGCGGCCCGACAGGTAGCCGCCCGCCAGCCCGCCCAGCGCGCCGATGCCGAGGTACACGGTGGTCAGCGCGCCGCCTGCGACGACGCTCCATCCCTGCTCGCTGGCCCACAGCGGCAGGAACGTGGCGAATCCCGCCGACACCGCCGAGCGTGTGGCGACCGCGCCGTAGAGGAGCGCGAGCGGGCGCGCGATCGGACGCAGGTCCGCCGGGCGCGTGCGCGGACGCGGCGTGCGCGGCAGCGCCGACTCGCGCAGGAACCACGGCAGCAGCACGGCGCTCATGATCAGGCCGGGGATCACCGCGAGCCAGGTGTGCGACAGGCCGACGAGGCGGACCGTCGTGGTGGCGAACAGCGGGCCGAGCGCCCAGCCCAGCGTGCCGCCGGTGATCCAGAACGACATCGCCACGCCGCGGTCGTGGCTGGCGGCGCCGGCGATGGAGGCCGTCTGCGGATGGAAGGCCGCCACGCCGAGCCCGCCGAGCAGCAGCAGCACCACCAGCATGGCGTAGCTGTCCGCCAGCCCGATCGCGCTCATGAACACGGCCGCCACGAGCGGCCCCAGCAGCACGAACCACGGCCGGTGCAGGCGGTCGGCCCACAGGCCGAACAGCGGCTGCGAGAACGAGCTCGATATGGAGCCGATCGCGACGAGGCCGCCGACCATCGTGTAGTTCAGTCCCAGCCGGGCCACCAGCAGCGGCAACAGCGGCAGGAAGAAACTCGAGTAGGCGTCGATCGTGAAATGGGCGGCGGAGAGCATCCGCAGGCGGGGCGTCAGGACGGGATGCATGCAGCCGGGGACGTTAGCACGCGCCCGCCGGGAACGCCGAAGGGGCGTCCGCCCGCGGCGTCCGCCCCTTCGTTCGGCGGCTTGGCCTCAGGCGGCGTCGCGCGTGAGCATGCGCTCGAACCGCTCGATCCACGCCTCGACGCGCTGCACCTCGTCGAGCGCGGGCCGCAGCAGCACTCGTGCGTCGGCGGTGCGCTCCTCGCGCGCCCAGTGCTCGATGGCGGCGAACAGCTGGACGCAGCCGTGGGCGCCGATGGTGGCGCACATGCCGCGCAGGCCGTGCGCCTCGAACTCGACGCGGCGTGAATCGCTGGTGTCGAACGCGGCGCCGAGGCGGTCGAGGCGCGCGCCGACGTCGCCGACGAACGTGTGCAGCAGCGACGTGCGCAGCGCCGGCAGGCCCATGCAGGCCTGGTCGAGCTGCTCGAGGTCCACCGGCGGACCCTCCGGCAGGACCGGCAGGGCGATCGCGGCTCGCGCCGGCTCCTTCGATGCGGCCGGCGGCGCGGAGGCCTCGGCCGCGCCCGGAGCCGAGCCGCGCGCCGCGGGCGCCGGGGCGGCGGACTCGTGGGCGGCGCGGCCCTCGCCGCGCAGCGTCCAGCGCTCGACCGCGCAGGTGAGCGAGTCGAGGTCCACCGGCTTGCCGAGCACGTCGTCCATGCCCGCCGCCAGGCAGCGCTCGCGCTCGGCCACCTGCTGCGAGCTGCCCGTCAGGCCGACGATCGGCGTCCGGCGCGAACCGCGCTCGCGGGCGCGGATCGCGGCGGTGGTGCGGCAGCCGTCC
>CAZMQP010000152.1:0-6193 GCA_964568385.1 uncultured bacterium | reverse complement strand
GGCGCCCCAGCGCAGCGCCTCACGGAAGCTCGGCGCACCCACCGGCACGATCATGAACTCCTGCATGTCCACGTTGTTGTCCGCGTGCGCGCCGCCGTTGATGACGTTCATCATCGGCACCGGCAGGGTGTGCGCGTGGACGCCGCCCAGGTGGCGGTAGAGCGAGATGTCGAGCGCCGAGGCGGCGGCGTGGGCCACCGCCATGGACACGCCCAGCAGGGCGTTGGCGCCGAGGGCGCCCTTGTTGGCGGTGCCGTCCAGCTCCAGCAGGCGGTCGTCCACGGCCTGCTGGTCGTAGGCGTCCATCCCCATCAGCGCGGGGGCCAGCTTCTCGTGGACGTGGCGGACGGCCTTGAGCACGCCCTTGCCGCCGTAGCGCGCGGCGTCCCCGTCGCGCAGTTCGATGGCTTCGTGTTCGCCGGTCGAGGCCCCGGAGGGCACCGCGGCGCGCCCGAGGGACCCGCCCTCGAGCAGACAGTCGACTTCGATGGTCGGATTGCCGCGGGAATCGAGGATCTCGCGGGCGTGGAGCCCCATGATGGTCATCATGCGCCGCAGCCTAGGGGCCGAGGTTCGCGGGGGTCAACCGCTTCCTTCGGCCCATCGGCCGGCGGACCGGGGGGCCGGCGGCGGCCCCTAATCTTGACCCCCTCCTGACCGTCCTCCTAATGTCCGGCCCCTCATGAAACCCCACGCGTGGCCGCCCCGTATCGTGAGATATCCGGCAGCGGCGGCATGAGCGGCGACGACGCCGACCTCATCCGGCGATGCCGGACCGGTGACCCGAGGGCGTTCCGTGAGCTGGTGCGCCGCTACGAGCGGCCGGTGTTCTCGGTGCTGATGCGCGTGGTGCGCCGGCCCGAGGACGCCGAGGATCTGGCGCAGGAGACGTTCGTCCGGGTCCACCGGGCCCTGGATCGCTACGATCCCGAGCGTCCGTTCACCGCGTGGCTGTTCACCATCGCGTCGCGGCTCGCCATCGACCATCTGCGTCGCAAGCGGGTCCCGACGGTCTCGCTCAGCCAGGGCGAACCCGGCTCGAGCGGCGACGAACGGACGATCGAGATCGAGGACCCGGGGCTCCTGCCGGACGAGGTGACCTCGCACCGCGAGGAGGAGTCGCGGACGGAGGCGCTGATCGCATCGCTGCCGGAGCACTACCGGATCGTCGTGGTGTTGCGTCACCAGCAGGACCTGTCGTACGAGGAGATCGCCGAAGCACTCCAGATCCCGCTGGGCACGGTCAAGGCGCGCATCCACCGCGCGCGGGCCCTGCTCCGGGAACGCATCGCGGAGAGGCCGTCATGACCCGTTGCCCGCAGTCCGAGCAGCTGCAGGACCACCTCGAGGGACTGCTGCCCACCGAGGGGCGCCTGCGCATCGAGGCGCATCTGCTCGTGTGCGCGAGTTGCGCCGCCGAACTGGCGCTGCTGCGCCGCGTGTTCGGGTCGCTCGACGCGCTGCCGCTGCTCGCGCCGACGCCCGGGTTCGCCGACCGCGTGCTGGCCCGCACCCACCCCGAGCCCTCGCCGGTCTGGACCCGGGCGTTCGGCATCGCCTTCGGCACCGGGCTGGCGGTGAGCGCGGCCACGCTCGCGGCGGCCATCCTGCTGCCGGGGCCGCGCACGTGGCTGCGCGCGCTGGCGGGCGACGCCGTCGCCGCGGTGGGCGAGGTGTTCGTGTTCGTGATGCAGAGCCTCAACTCGGGCCTGCTGCGCACCATCGACCTGTTCGCCGCGGCCGGCTCGCTGGTGGCCGGGGTCGTGCCGCTCGTGCGTGCGCTGCTGGCGCCGCTGCAGTCGCCGGTCATCGTCTCCGTCTCCGTGGCCGCGATCGTGGCCTGTGCCTTGGTGCTGTGGTGGATGCGGCCGCGCGAGAGCGGCAAGGGGGTCACCCGTGTCTGATGTGCGGAGTCGGCAGCGCCTCATGGCCCTGGCGGTGGCGGGGCTCCTGTTCGCCGCCCCGGCGAGCGGCCAGGTGACCATCGAGTCCAAGTCCGGCGTCACCAGCGTCAACGGCCAGCGCGTCGAACGCGTGAGCGTCGGAGCGGGCGGCGTGGTCATCACCACCGCCGAGGGCGAGAGCCTCGCGTGGTCGGCCGACAGCGGCCTCGTCGTGGACGACGTCCATGGCGGCGCCGGTGTCGTGCGCCTGTTCTCCGATGCGCGCGTGAACGCCGGCGACCGCGTCGAGGGCGACGTGGTCGCCGTGTTCGGCGACGTGCACATCGACGGCCACGTGGACGGCTCGGCGGTCGCGGTGTTCGGCTCGGTGACGCTGTCGCCCGGCGCGCGCGTCAGCCAGGACGCGGTGGCCGTGGGCGGCCAGCTGGTGTCCCCCGAGGGCTCGGCGGTGGGGGGCGAGAGCGTCTCGATCGGCTTCCTGCCGCTGCTCACGCTCGGCCTGCCGGCGCTGCCGGTCGTGCTCGCGACCCTGCTGCTGGGCTGGCTGGTGACCCTGTTCTTCGGCTGGATCCTCGGCACGGTCTTCCCCGAGCGGCTGGTGCGCGTCGCGCACACCGCCTCGCGCCGCACCGCGGTCTCGCTCGGCCTCGGCATCCTGTCGGGCCCCTTCGCGGTGGTCGCCGCCGTGCTGCTGCTGGTCACGGTCGTCGGGGCGCCCATCGCCGTGCTGATGCCGTTCTTCTACTTCGGGCTCTGCTTCGCCGGCTACCTGGCGGCCGTGTACGTCCTCGGCTGCAAGCTGCTGCGGCGCCGGCTCGGAGAGGGCGGCCCGTTCGCGCCCATCGCCTCGGGGGCGCTACTGGTGACGGTGTTCGGCATCCTCGGCGCGCTGATGTGGTCGGGCGAGGGCGGCATGCGCACGCTGTCGCTGTTCTTCCACCTCTCCGGGCTCATGCTGTTCCTGGGGCTCACCACCATCGGGGTCGGCGCGGCACTGCTCAGCCGCCTCGGCAGCCCCGGCCGGACCGAGCGCCCGGCGGCCGCCGCTCCGGCCGCGACCACCCCGGATCCCGCGCCCACGGCCTGAGCCGGCACGGCCGCTCCGGGACCCTTGGGGGGGAACCCCCAGCGGACCCGGGTCCGTCCGGGGCAGCCGACCCGATGCGGCGCCGAGGGGCGCCGCCCGGCCCGCACGGCGTCGGCGCCGCGCGCCCGCGCCGGCTCGCAACCGCCCTGTTCACAGGGTTCTCGGGGACTCGTGCAGCCTGCATGCACGGCTGGGTGAACGCGCGCCCGGTGGCATGATGCTCGCCATGTTAGAGGGGCATGGACCGCCGCCTGTTCCTCCCGACCCTCTCGCTCGGCCTCGCCGCCGGCCTCGCCGGCGCGCCGGCGGCCGACGCCGCCGAACTCGCCGCCTCGGCGCACGCGCGCGGCTTCGTCATCCACGATGCCGCCGAGACCCTCGAGCGCTTCTGCCGCTGGCAGGATGGCAAGCTGTGGTTCGAGCTGCCGAGCGGCGCGCGCTGGGAGCTCGTCACCTCGACCAGCGACCCGGTCATCACCAACCCCGGCGACGGCCGCTTCCATCCCTATGACGCGGCCGAGGTGCGGCGCGCGCTGGCCGCGGTCGAGTACCCGCTCGGCGGCATCGCCGCCGAGGTCTACATCCTGCCCTACCCGCGGCGCGCCGGCCTCGAGTCGGCGGCCGGCGCCGGACTGATCCTGCTGGCGCCCGGCGTGCGGGCGCTGTCGGCGGCGCACCAGCACGCCGAGTTCACCCACGAGCTCGGTCACGTCGTCCAGCACGCGCGCCTCCCCGATCACGACGCCGACGGCTGGCAGCGCTACGCCTCGCTGCGCGGCCTTCAGACGCTGGCGCAGCGTCCCGACGCGCCGCACGCCGAGCAGCCGCACGAGATCTTCGCCGAGGACTTCCGCGCGCTGTTCGGCGGCGCGCTGGCCAACGACGCCGGCACCATCGAGAACGCCGACCTGACCCACCCGAGCGCCGTCCACGGCCTCGAGGCGTTCTTCCTGTCGCTGGCGGTCGAGCCGGGTGCGGTGGCCGCCGGGCTGTCGGCACCCGGGGTCGCGCGCGGCACCGTGGTGTACTCGCGCGCGGGCGATGCGCAGGCGCCCCTCGACGTCTACGACGTGACCGGGCGCCGGCGGGCGACCGTGGCCCCGGTGGCGCAGACGGGCTCGGTGAGCTGGACCTGGGACGGCCGCGACGCGCTCGGCCAGCCGGTGCGCGGCGTGACGTTCGCCCGCGTGCGGGACGGCCAGGGCGGCGCCGCGCGCGTGGCGCGCTGGTAGCCGCTACCGCCGGGCGGCGAGCCGCCGTAGGCTCCCGGGCGTGCCCATCCTCGATGCCGTCGCCCTGAGTCTGCTGCTCACGGCCGCCGCCGCGCCCGCGGCCCCGGCCGAGGCGGCCCATGACCTCTCACGCCTCGCCTGGCTCGGCGGCTGCTGGCGGAGCGCCACGGGCGAGCCCGGCTCCGGTGAGCACTGGATGCCGCTCGCCGGCGGCACGCTGATCGGCGTCAGCCGCACGGTGCGCCAGGGCCGCACGGTGGCGCACGAGTTCCTGCAGATCCGCGCGCAGGCCGACGGCCGCATCGCCTATCTCGCGCATCCCTCCGGCCAGGCGCCGGCCGCCTTCCCGCTCGTCTCGCTCGATGCGCGCGAGGCCGTGTTCGAGAACCCCGCCCACGACTTCCCGACGCGCATCGTGTACACGCGCATGGCCGACACGGCGCTCGTGGTGCGCATCGAGGGCGAGCGGGGCGGGGCGCCCCGCGTCATCCGCTTCCCCATGGCCCGTGTGAGCTGCGATTCGCTGCGCCATGAGCCCGGCCGCTGACGGCGGCCGCCTTCACCTCGGGGTCAGCGTCTCCACGGTGAACTCGCCGCTGCGCACACGCGCGCGGACGTCGCCGAATCCCGCGAAGTTGCGCACGGCGTCGAACACCGAGCGCGGCAGCGCGGTGATCACGCCGAGTCCGCCGCCCGGCTGCTGCACCTCGCCCGAGATCCAGCCCTCCACCTGCGCCGCGTCCTCGACGTCGAGCGGCCGCAGCGTGGCGGTGATGACCACGTAGCAGCGTGCCCCCTCGGCGATGCGGTCGAGCGAGCCGACCGGCAGCGCGATCGGCCGCCGCAGCGCGCTCTCGAGCGAGTCGAGCGAGCTCACCGTGACGGGCGGCACGCCGGCGCGCTCGAGCCGCCAGGCGTCGCGCCAGACGTCGTAGCGCAGGCGGATCTCGGCGTCGAAGGCGCGCTCGAGCCGGTCGAACCACCCGCCGCGTCGGCGCCACAGCTCGGCATGCAGCTCGAGCGTCGCCGGCATGCCGCGCGAGAGGCTGCCGCGCACGCGGTCGTCGAGCGGTTCCTCGAGCGCCAGGTCGGCCCACAGCGTGCCGCGCGCGTCGCGCGAGAGCCCGACCGGCGAGAGGCGGAGCGCCGAGGCGGCGCCGGCCATCAGCACGAGCAGGCCGGCGGCGAGGCCGGCGGCCCAGCGGCGGCGTGAGCGGGAGGGGAGCGGGGGGAGCATGGGCCGGGGCTCTAGAACGGTCTCTGCAGGCGCACCTGCACCACGAAGTCGGCGTCGTCGCGCTGGAGGTCGCGCGCGAAGGTGACACGCAGGTCGTCCTCGCCGGTGGCGAACCCGACGCCGCCGTCCACGCCCAGCTTCTGGCGCCCGGCGTCCCAGCGCCCCGCCGGCTGGTCCCACGCGGTGCCCGCGTCCACGAACGCCAGCACGTGCAGTCCGGAGCCGAGCCCGTGCGCATCGAGCGCCCACAGCCCGATGCTGTACTCGGCCTGCATCAGCACCATCTGGTCGCCACGAAAGGCGCCGTGGGGGTGGCCGCGCAGGCCGTCCACGCCGCCGACCAGGAACGCCATCTGCCGCGGCAGCGCGCCGTCGAGCGTGGCGCCGGCGACGCCGCGCAGCGACAGCGTCACGGCGGGCGACAGACGCAGCACGCTGCGCAGGTCGGCGAGCGCCCGGGTGTACTCGAAGTCGCCTCCGAGCCGGCCGCCCGCGCGCTCCACCTCGGCCCAGTGGTAGAAGCCGGCCCGGGTGCGGCGCGTCTGGTGAGCGAGGCGCTCGAGCCGCACGATGGCGCGGCGGGCGCGGCCCTCGTCGATCGCGGGATTGTCGCGCAGCGGCCGGTCCTTCTCGAACCACGACGTCACGTGGCGCGCACGCTCGAGCGAGCGGTACTCGTCGCTGCGCACGTGCGTGCTCACGGTGGAGAAGTCCGGGACCCGCCACGCCAGGT
>CAZMQP010000151.1:0-6197 GCA_964568385.1 uncultured bacterium | reverse complement strand
CCCGGCGCGCGCCTCGCGCGCCGAGGTGCTGGCGGCGCTGGCCGAGGAGATGGCCGGGGCGGTGCTGCACGACCAGAAGCTGTTCCTGCTCGCGCGCGACGTCGAGAAGACCGTGCTGCGCGTGCTCGAGGACGTGAAGCCGGGCCGCAACCTCAAGACCAACGTCGAGTTCTACACGGCGCTCGTGCTGCAGTCGCTGGGCCTCCAGCCCGCGACGTTCGTGTCGCTGTTCGCCTGCGGCCGCTGCGCGGGCTGGTGCGCGCACGTCATCGAGCAGCACGCCGAGGACCACCTCATCCGGCCGCAGTCCGAGTACATCGGTCCGAAGGGGCTCACCGTCCAGGGCTAGCGTTCGACTCCGCGAACGCGCTACCATCGTGCGCCCGCTCCTCCGTCCAGGGGGGGCGGGCGCCGCTGCGTTCGGGGTGGTCCGTCCCGTCCGGCGGCGCGGGGGAGTTGTACCTCCCGGTCCAGCGAGACACTCGCGAGACCTCAGGCCCCGCGTGAAGCTCACTCCGTAGATCATTGTCGCGCAGCGGTCTGGCGCCTCGGCATCGTAGGAGCCCCGTTTCGGTCCCGGACTTGCCAAGCGGATGTCCCGGACTTTCAAGGGAACTTCGGCACCTCCTCATCAGTCCAGACTCCGAACCGGGCCCATCCCATGGAGACCCCAACGCGATGATGCCGCGCTCGCCGCTCCGCCACCTTCGGCTGCTCCTGATCGCCCTGCCCGTCACCCTCTCGCTCGCCCAGGGCGGACCGCCGCCCCCCGCGCCGCCGCTCGGGCCCCCGCCGGTGCCGGCCGGCAATCCGGTGACGCCCGCCAAGACGTTCCTCGGCATGGCGCTGTTCTGGGACGAGCAGCTCTCCAGCACGCGCACGGTGGCCTGCGGCAGCTGCCACCAGGGTGGCGGTGGCGGCTCCGACCCGCGCTCGGTGCGCGGTTCCACGCGCGCCACGCACCCGGGCCTCGACGGCATCGCCGGCACGCCCGACGACGTCACCGGGTCGCCCGGCGTGCCGCTGGCGCGGGCCTCGGGGGACTACGAGCACGCGGCGTTCTTCGGCATGCGCGAGCAGGTCACGGGCCGCCTCTCGCCCTCGCACATCAACGCGGCCTATGCGCCGTCGCTGTTCTGGGACGGCCGTGCCACCGCGCTCTTCCTCGATCCCGTCACCCGCGACACCGTGCTGCGCGCCAATGGCGCGCTCGAGAGCCAGTCGGTCGGCCCGCCGCTCTCGAGCAGCGAGATGGCGCACCAGTCGCGGTCGTGGGCCGACATCGAGGCGCGGCTCGCGAGCGTGCGTCCGCTGGCGCTGGCGGCGTCGGTGCCGGCCGACCTTTCGGGCTGGATCGCCGGCCGCGGCTATGACGCCCTGTTCGCCGAGGCCTTCGGCTCGCCCGGCATCACGGCGCGCCGGGTCGCGCTCGCCATCGCCACCTACGAGCGCAGCCTGTTCTCCAATCGCGCGCCGATCGACTCACTCGCCGCGAACCCGGCCGCGCTCACTCCGGACGAACTGGCGGGGCGCAATCTGTTCGTGACGCTGCCGTGCGGCGCCTGCCATGGCGGCCCGCTGCTGACCGACCAGCAGTTCCACTACATCGGCGTGCGGCCGGTGGCCGAGGACTCGGGCCGTTTCGTGGTGACGCGCCTCGGGGCGGACCGCGGCGCGATGCGCACGCCGAGCCTGCGCAACGTGGCGCTGCGCCCCGCGTTCATGCACGACGGCCGCTTCTCGACGCTCGAGGAGGTGGTGGACTTCTACGCGCGCGGTGGCGACTTCAACGCGCCCAACCGCAGCCCGCTCATCGCGCCCCTCAATCTGACGGCGCAGCAGCGTGCGCAGCTGGTGGCGTTCATGCGCCGGCCGCTCACCGACCCGCGCGTCGCCGCCGAATCGGCGCCCTTCCACCGGCCGTCGCTGTACTCGGAGTCCGAGCTCGTGCCGCGCGTGGAGGGGGCGGGGGTGCCGGGAGCGGGCGGCGCCGTGATGCAGCCGGTCGCCTTCGAGCCGCCGCTCACCGGCAATCCCGATTTCACGCTGGGGGTCACGGGCGGCCTGCCGGGCGCGCTGGCCGTGCTCGTCGCCGACGACGTCGACCCCGCCAGCGGCAGCGGCATCCCCGCGGCCGGATCGCTCGCCCGGCTCACCACCGTGCTCGAGGCGGCCGGGCCCGGCGCCGGTTCGGGCTCGGTCACCTTCGCGATCCCGCCGGACCCGGCGCTCGAGGGCCGCACGTTCTTCGCACGCTGGTTCGTCAGCGACCCGGCGGCGAGCGGCGGCGTCGCCATCTCTCCGCTGGTGCGCTTCCGCGTCTTCGGCGCGCACGGCGCCGGCGCGCTCGATGCCGGCAACCCGCCGGCGCCGCAGATGCCGAGGGCGCTGCGGCTGTTCGCCGCGCAGCCGAATCCGTTCCGCCCGAGCACGATGCTGAGCTACGAGCTGTTCGCGCCCGCGGCGGTCCGGCTCGTGATCCACGACGCCGCCGGCCGCGAGGTGCGGCGGCTCGTGGACGCGCCGCTGCAGCCGGCGGGGGTCCACCGCGTCGCGTGGGACGGCCGCGACGACCGCGGCCAGGCCGCACCGGCCGGCGTGTACTTCTACCGGGTCCGCGCCGGATCGGTGGTCGCGACCAGCCGCACCGTCAAGATCGACTGACGCCGCTCGCCGCGGCCGGCCGCGCCTCGCACTGGGGCGCGGCCCGCCGTTCGGCACCCGGCCGTGCGTGTGCGAGACTGCCCGGCATGCCCCGATTCCTCGTGCTCTCGCTCGCGGCCCTGCTGCTGTTCGGCGCCGGCAGCAGCTGGCTCGCGCTGTACCCGCCCGTCCTCGAGGACGCGGCCGGGCTCGGTGCGCCCGGTTCCGGCGCTCGCACGGTCGAGATCCCCGTCGAGGGGCGTGAGCACGTGCGCGCCGTGGTCGAACCGGGAAGGGGCCGCGCCGTGGTGGTGCTGCTGCACGGCTACGGCCGTGACGACCGGCGGCTGCGGCGTCACGCGCGCTATCTCGTGCGGGATGGCTACGCGGTCGTCTCGGTGCGGTTCCGCTCGTCGGGCGGTTGGGGCAGGCGTCCCACCACGCTCGGCGCCCACGAGGCCGCCGACGCGCGGGCGGTGCTCGACTGGGTGGCGCGGCAGCCGCAGTGGGCGGGGCGCCCGGTGGCCCTGTTCGGCGAGTCGCTGGGCGCGAGCGTCGCGCTCGCGGTGGCGGCCGAGCGGCCCGACGTGCGAGCGGTCGTGGCCGACGACGCGTTCGCCCGCGCCGACTGGGCGATCGAGGACCGCCTGACCATCGAGCACCACCTGCCGGCGTGGCCGCTGACGCCGCTGGCGCGCGCGCTCGGGCGCCGCGTGACCGGGCACGACCCGGGCGCGCTCGACGTGCGGCCGGCGCTCGCGGCGCTCGCCGAGCGGCCGGTGTTCCTGATCCGCGGCGCGCTCGAGGACCACCTGTCGCACCGGCACACACGCGCGCTCGAGGGGGCCGCCGGTCCCGCCGCCGAGAGCTGGCTGGTGGAGGGCGCCGGCCATGCCGGCGCCTGGGCGCGGGATCCATCCGCCTACGAGCGGCGCGTGCGCGCCTTCCTCAGCGTGGCCCTCATGGGCCAGCCGCTGCTCACCCTCGAGCGCGACGGCGCCACCGGGAGCCTGCGGTGAGCGCCACCATCCGGTTGGGCACGCAGGGCTGGAGCTACGACGACTGGAAGGGCACGTTCTATCCGCCCGGCTCCAAGCAGGAGGACCGGCTGCCCTTCTACGCCTCGGTGTTCGACACCGTCGAGATCGACAGCACGTTCTACCACGCGCCCAAAGGCACCATCGCGCGGTCGTGGGCGCGCCACACGCCGGCGCACTTCCGGTTCGCCGCCAAGGTGCCGCGTGCGGTGACGCACGACGCGCACCTGCGCGACGTGAACGACCTCATGGACCACTTCGCGCGGGCGATGGAGCCGCTGGGCGACAAGCTCGGCCCGGTGCTGGTGCAGATGCCGGCCGAGTTCCGGCACGATGACGCGACGCGGGCCGACCTGCGGGCGTTCCTCGCCGGCGCCCCCTCGGCGCTGCGCGTCGCGGTGGAGTTCCGCCATGCCTCGTGGCACGCTCCCGAGGCCGAGGCGGTGCTGCGCGAGCACGGCGCGGCGATGGCGTGGACCGAGTGGCGCGAGCTGCCCCGCGTGAGCAGCATCACGGCCGACTTCCTCTACCTGCGCTGGCTCGGGAACCGCGAGACCATCGACCGCTACGACCGCGTGCAGATCGAGCGCGAGGACGAGTTCCGCGACTGGGAGCAGTCGCTGCGGCGCGTGTTCGGCGACGTGAAGGAGGTGTACGGCTATTTCAACAACCATTGGGCCGGGCATTCCCCCGCGAGCGTCAACGAGATGAAGCGCCGGCTGGGGCTGCCGGCCGTGGACGCGCCGGACCTGTGGCCGCAGCGCGAGTTGTTCTGACCCCGCGGGATTCCGGCGACGGGGCTCAAGCCGGCGCGGAGGCCGGCCGATAACCCCCCTGCCTGCGGGGACATCCGCCGGCGCGAAGCCCACCGCCCGGACCCCTCCCGGACCGTGGACCCATGTCGGTCGCACGCTGTCCATCCAGAGGGGTTCATGAGCGATCACACGCTCTCCGCGCTTCCGCGTCCCGCCGGCGCCGCCGCGCCGTCCGCCGCCCACGTCCGCCTGGACGAGGTGTTCTCGCCCGCCGCGCCGATCGCGCGCCGCGACCTGTTCACCGGCCGCCGGGCCCAGGTGCAGGACCTGCTCCAGGCCGTGCTCCAGCGCGGCCAGCACGCGGTCGTCTGCGGCGAGCGCGGGGTGGGCAAGACCTCGCTCGTCACGCTGCTGGCCGAGTTCGCCAGCGGCCCGCTGGTGGTGGTTCGCGTCGCCGCCGACCCCACCGACACGTTCTCCAGCCTGTGGCGCAGGGCCGCGCGCGGCTTCCGGTTCGCGCAGCACAAGCCCACCTCGGGGTTCGTGCCCGGCGCCGAGGTGTCGCCGTTCAACGGCGAGTCGCTGCTGCCGGCTTCGGCGTCGCCCGAGAGCGACGACCTGTCGCCCGGGACGGTCGTGGACCTGCTGCGCCAGCTCGCGATGCAGGAGCAGGTCGTCGTCGTGTTCGACGAGTTCGACCGCGTCTCCGACGCGCGCGCGCGGCTGCTGTTCTCCGACACGATCAAGGCGCTGTCCGACGAAGCGCTGCCGGTGACCCTCGTGATCGTCGGGGTCGCGGAGGACGCGGGCCAGTTGGTGCACGCGCACCCGTCCATCGAGCGCTCACTCGTGGGCATCCACGTGCCGCGCATGTCCGAGAGCGAGCTGATCGAGTCGTGCACGCGCATGCTGGGTGCCGCCGGCCTCACCGCCGACGACGCCGTGGTGGAGCGCATCGCGACACTGGCCCAGGGCCTGCCGCACGTGGTGCATCTGCTCGGCCTCGGCGCCGCCCGCGCCGCGGTCGCCGCGGGCGGCAGCCACCTGACGCTGGAGCACCTCGACACGGCGGTCGGCGTGGCGCTGCGCCGCGCGACCGACGGGGTCCGCGAGGCGTATGAGCAGGGCACGGTGCGCGCCCGGCGCGGCATCTTCCCGGAGATCCTGCTGGCGTGCGCGCTGTCGCCGCGCGACTCGCGCGGCCGTTTCACGGTGGACGACGTCAAGACCACGCTCGAGGCCATCGTCGGCCGCGAGGTGCGCGGCCTCACCAACCAGGTGTCGGCGCTGACCGAGGCCGGCCGGGGCTGCGCGCTGATCAAGTCCGGCGCGGGCCGCGAGGCGCGCTACCGGTTCGCCAACCCGATGCTGCAGCCCCACATCCTGATGCGCGGGCTGGAGCAGGGCTGGGCGACGCGCCAGACGCCGGTGTGGCTCACGGTCGGGGACGGCGGCGACGAGGCGCTCGACCGGGCGGCCTGAGCCGCCCGGGGGGCTCAGGCCCCGCCGCTCAGCGGCCGGCCCTTGACCTGCGAGAGGGCGCGCAGCGCCGCCTCGCGCGCCGCGTCGATCTGCGCCTCGGGGCCGGAGAGGTACAGCCGGCCGAAGGCGCCGAACAGCGAGGCGTCGATGAGCTTCACGTGCGCGGCCTTGAGCGCTTCGTTGGCCGCGAACGCGATGTAGCCGGCGGGTTCGCTCTCGAGGATGAACAGCGACTCGCCGGGGATCAGCATGTCGCCGTAGCGCATCTTGTTGATCACCT
>CAZMQP010000150.1:0-6199 GCA_964568385.1 uncultured bacterium | reverse complement strand
GATTCGGCCGACTGGTCGTGCAGGGCGTCGAGGGCATCGAGCTCGACGCCGAGCCCTACGAGGTGTCCTTCCACCACGACAAGGGCTTCATCCAGCTGCAGACCACGTTCTGAGCCGTCGTCGCGAAGCGAGGCCGTCAAACGGAAGTGGAGGCCGCACATGCTGAGCGAATTCAAGACGTTCCTGCTCAAGACGAACGCCCTCGCGCTGGCCATCGGCGTCATCATCGGCGGCGCGGTGGGCAAGGTGGTCAGCTCGCTGGCGGCCGACGTCATCATGCCGCTCGTCTCGCTCGCCATCCCGGGCGGTTCCTGGCGCGAGGCCAGCATCGTGCTCAGCCAGAACCCCGACGGCACGCCGGCCAACGCCATCGCCCTGGGCACGTTCCTCGGCTCGGTGGTGGACTTCGTGATCATCGCGTTCGTGGTGTTCATGATCACCAAGTCGATTCTCAAAGAGGATCCGAACGCCGACAAGAAGTGAGCCCCCCGGGGGGTGCGGCGGGCGGGACCGCCCGCCCGCACCCCCGCGCGGGCCCTTATCCGCCGCGCCCGGAACCGCTTGCGCCCGCTCGGGGCCGCCGCTTAACTTCCCGCCCTCACGCAGCCCCCGCAGGGCCGGACGCGTTCCGCCCGGGCTCCCACCTTCTCGAGGAGAAGTCATGCATCCGCGACTCCGGTTCGTCCCGCTCGCCCTCGCCGCCCTGCTGGTGGCGGGCGTCGCGGCGGCCGAGCCCATCGGCTCCCACTGGCAGCTCACTCCGTTCGGGGGCTTCACGATCTTCGACGGCAAGCTGCGCTATCCGGGCGGCGGACCTCTGGCCGACGACCTGCACATCGGCGGCCGGCTCGCCTATCAGACGAAGTCGTGGCTCGGCCTCGAGGCCGCGGCGGGGTTCACGCCGACCGCCGAGGACATGGGCGGCGGCCGCGACTTCGACTGGCTGCACGCCTCCGGCAACCTGGTGGTCTCGCCGGCCCAGGGCCGCTGGGGCGGGCCGTACTTCTTCGCGGGCGCCGGCTACACGCAGCTCAAGCCCGCCATCGGTGACTCCAAGGAGACCAACACCTTCGAGTTCGGCGCGGGCCTGCGGCTGTGGATGACCGACGCGGTCGGCCTGCGCATCGAGGCGCGTGACGTGTCGTTCAAGCCGTTCGTCTCCGACGGCCCCTCGGGCCAGTACCACAACATGGTCATCGGAGCCGGCCTCACGTTCGCGCTCGGCGCCACGCCGCGCGACACCGACGGCGACGGCGTGCCCGACAAGAAGGACACCTGCCCCGGCACGCCCATGGGCGCAAGGGTGGACGCCAACGGCTGCCCGCTCGACGGCGACGGCGACGGCGTGTTCGACGGCCTCGACGCCTGCGAGGGCACCCCGAAGGGCGCCACGGTGGATGCCAAGGGCTGCCCCAGCGACGCCGACGGCGACGGCGTGTTCGATGGGCTGGACCAGTGCGCCGACACGCCCAAGGGCGCCACGGTGGATGCGCGCGGCTGCCCGAGCGACTCCGACGGCGACGGCGTGCTCGATGGGCTCGACCAGTGCCCCAACACGCCCAAGGGCGCGACGGTGGACGCCAAGGGCTGCCCGAGCGACGAGGACGGCGACGGCGTGTTCGACGGGCTCGACAAGTGCCCCGGCACCTCGGCCGGCCTCAAGGTGGATGCGGACGGCTGCCCCATCATGGTCACCGAGAAGGAGACCGAGCTGCTCGACACCGGCATGATCCGCCTGAACGACGTCAACTTCGAGACCAACAAGGCGGACATCCTGCCGGAGTCCTACCCGACGCTCGATGCGGTCGGCACCATCCTCAAGAAGTGGCCGGAGCTGCGCATCGAGATCGGCGGCCACACCGACCGCCGCGGCTCGGACGCGCACAACCTGCGCCTCTCGCAGGCGCGGGCCGCCTCGGTCATGGCCTACCTGGTGCAGAAGTTCCCCGAGCTGGCGCAGAGCGCGCTGACCGTGAAGGGCTACGGGGAGTCGCGCCTGCTGGCCCAGGGCAACGACGAGCGGGCGTGGTCGATCAACCGCCGCGTCGAGTTCGTGGTGCTCAACAAGGACGTCCTCAAGCGCGAGATCGAGCGCCGGCGCCTGCTCAAGGCGAACGAGGGCGCCCCGGCGGACACCACCGGAAACAAGTAACTCCTTGCTGCACAGCAGGTTGACTCGGCGGCCGCGGGCTCGACGCCTGCGGCCGCCGGGCTTTTTGCGAGTGGCTTCCCGGCGCGGGGCCGCGATAGACTCGCGGGGCTCCGGCCGCCTCCCTCACCCATCCGCCCCACATCTTCGGAGGATCTCGTGACGCCTCGTCTTCGCGCGCCCTGGCCTGCGCTCGCCCTGACCGCGCTCGCCGCCGCCCTGTCGTTCAGCCCTCCCGCGTTCGCGCAGGACCCGCAGGATCCGCAGGAGGTGGCGCGCCCGAGCGAGACCCAGCTCCAGTCGCAGCTCCGCACGTTCCGCGAGATGCGCAAGGCGATGCTGCTCGACAAGGCGGCCAAGCGCCGCGCGCTCGGCGCGCGCAACGCCAAGCTGGCCTCCAAGGCCGACCAGGGCGACGCCAAGGCGCTCGCACGCGTGCGCGCCGCCATCCGCAAGAAGCCGGCGATGAGCCCGGCCCTCGAAGCGGGCGAGAGCCCGAGCGCCGCCTCGCGCGTGTGGGGCGTGGCCAATCCGCCGCTCGCGGCGCAGAGCATCCCGGCCAATGTGCGGGCCAACAATCCCGCCGGTGATGGCGTCAACGCGGGCCAGTCCGAGGAGGACATCATCGCCTTCGGCGACAACGTGCTCGCCGCCTGGAACGACGGCCAGGGCTTCCTCGTGCCCGGCAACGGGCAGGGCGTGGGCTACTCGACCGACGGCGGCGCGACGTGGACCGACGCCGGCAACCCGCCCGCGCCGGCCGGCTACCCGGCGTGGGAGTGGACCAGCGATCCGCTGGTCGCCGTGAACGAGAGAACCGGCACGTTCTATTACTGCGGCCTCGCGGACGCGACCGCCAGCACCAACGCGATCGGCGTCGCCATCGGTTCGTTCGTGGGCAACGCGTTCGTGTGGAGCGGCGCCCACGTGATCCGCGAGCTTCCGAACGCCAGCAACTTCCTCGACAAGCAGTGGCTGGTGGCCGATTCGCTCTCGGGCAACGTCTACGTGACGTACACCAACTTCGACGCCGCCGGCAACAGCATCGACTTCAACCGTTCGCTCGACGGCGGCGTGACGTGGCAGCCCGCGCAGCAGCTCTCGAGCGCGCTCGACGACGGCTGGGTGCAGGGCTCGCGCCCGGCGGTGGGCCCGGGCGGCGAGCTGTACACGGTGTGGAACGCCATCGATCAGGTGACGGCCGACGACAACATGCGCTTCCGCCGCTCGCTCGACGGCGGCGTCTCGTTCCTGCCCGAGATCACGGCCGCCAAGTTCTTCACCAACTTCGGCACCGGCGCGCCCGGGTTCAACCGCGAGCGCGGCATCTCGTTCCCGTCCATCACCGTGGACCGCACGACCAGCTCGCAGCGCGGGCGCATCTACCTGTCGTGGAACGAGTCGCTGAACCACCAGGACGAGAACTTCTCGCTGCCGACGTTCGTCAACGAGACGGAGCCCAACAACACGGCCGCGACGGCGACGGCGGCGGTCGTGAACCGCTCGCTGCGCGGCACGCTGTCCAACTCCTCCGACCTCGACTACTACGCCGTGCCGCTCGCGGCCGGCCAGAGCATCGCGCTGTGGGCCGACTCGCTCACGTCGAACATCGCCTACACGCTGCGCGTGCTGGCGCCCATCCCGCAGGATCCGCAGCGGCTGGCGTTCGGCGGCGACCTGCAGGCGGGCGGTGGCGCCTCGCAGGCGTTCATCCTCTACACGGCACCCGTGGCGGGCACCTACTTCGTGCGCATGGCCGGCATCTCCGGCTCGCCGACCAACGCCCGCTATCGCATCCGCATGGCGCAGGCCAACAACACCGGCGAGCGCGGCCGCGACCAGCGCGACGTGTTCGTCACCTCGAGCGCCAACGGCGGCGTCTCGTGGACCGCGCCCGCGCGGGCCAACGACGACGCCGTCGGGTTCGACAACTGGCTGCCCGAGGTGGAGGTGGGCGGCGACGGCTACCCGTACGTGAAGTGGTACGACCATCGCGACGACACCTACGGCTCGCGCGCGCACCAGTACCTGTCGCGCTCGACCGATGCGGGCGGCACCTGGGCGGCCAACCAGCGCTTCTCGGACTTCCAGAGCAACTTCACCACCGGCCCCACCAACATCGCGCCCAACATGGGCGACTACAACGCGCTCGCCGCCAGCGCCACGCGGCTGCACGCCACGTGGGCCGACACGCGCGACGCCGACATCAACGTGTACACGTCCCGCATCGCGACGAACCACGACATCACGGCGTGCCAGGCGGACACCACGGTGACCGCCAACTCGGTGGCCAACTTCGGCTGGACGCTGGCCAACCGGCACCCGCTGTACCAGAACCTCTACTTCGTCAGCTACACGTCGCAGCGCGCCTGGGGCCTGCCGGGAGCGCCGACGCCCACCAACATCCCGGCGGAGTCGAACGTCCTGTGGCAGCAGTCGGTGAGCATCCCGGACACCGCCGCCGCCGGCGTCAACCAGATCTGCCTGCGCCTGGCCAACGGCTCGGGCGCCGAGGTGGAGACCTGCTGCTTCAACGTCACCGTGCAGGGGGCGCTCTCGGTCGGCAGCGGCAACCTGGCCTTCGCCCTCCGCGGCGCCTCGCCCAACCCGGCGATGGGCCGTGCGAACCTGTCGTTCTCGCTGGCGCGTGATGCCGACGTGACGCTGGAGGTCTACAACCTCCAGGGTGCCCGCGTGCGCACGGTGCTGAACGGCACGCTCACCGCGGGGTCGCACACCGTGGCGTGGGACGGGCTCGATGAGAGCGGCAGCCGCGCCCGCGCGGGCACATACTTCGTGCGCCTCGCGAGCGGCGGCCAGAGCGCGACCAGCCGGTTCGTGTTCCTGCGCTAGACGATCCGCGACAACGAGACGGCCGCCTTCCCGCAAGGGAGGGCGGCCGTTGTCGTTTGCGGCGCGCGATCCTCTGGCAACCTCAAGTCCCAGAGGGCGTGTCGCGATCGAGCCGCGCCTCGGCTTCGGGCGTTCGTGCCACATGAACCGTCATCCGCGAGGTGCGTTCGTGAGTCATGCAGCCAGTCTTCTCCACCGCGCCCGCCGGGTCAGCCGTTTGCGCTGGATCAAGACCGCGGGCAGCCTGTGCGGACATGGTCATCGAGGACGACAAGGCGCTTGCGGGCATGAAGGCGGTGGGGCGCGTGGTGCGCCGCGCGCTCGACGCCATGCGCGCCGCGGTCGAGCCGGGTGTCACGACCGGCGACCTCGACGCCGTGGCACGGCGCGTGTTCCAGGAGCAGGGCGCGCGCTCGGCGCCGCAGCTCGTGTACCGGTTCCCCGGCGCCACGTGCATCAGCGTGAACGACGAGGTGGTGCACGGCATCCCGAGCGCGAAGCGCACGCTCGCCTCGGGCGACCTGGTGAAGCTCGACGTGACGGCCGAGCTGAACGGGTTCATGGCGGACGCCTGCGAGTCGGTGTCGGTGGGACCAGCGGATGAGGCGACCGTCGCACTGGTCGCCGCCGCACGCGACGGCTTCGCGAGCGGGCTCGAGCAGGCGCGCCCGGGCCATCGCGCACTCGACATCGGCCGCGCCGTCGAGTCGCTGGTGCGTGAGCGAGGGTTCTCGGTGGTGCAGGCGCTCCAGGGGCACGGCATCGGCCGCACCATCCACGAGGCCCCGATGGTGCCGAACTGGGCGGATCCGGCGGCGCGCGACTGGCTGGTCGAGGGCATGGTCATCACCATCGAACCGATCATCGCGGCCGGGTCGGGCGAGACCTACGAGATGGACGACGGCTGGACCATCAAGACGAGCGACGGCTCCCGCAGCGCGCACCACGAGCACACCGTGATGCTCCGCAAGGACTCCCCCCCACTCCTTCTCACCGCCGCGCTCGATTAGCCCCCATCGGCCCGCCGGGCGGGTGGCCTGCGCAAGGGGAGCCGAGAGGCCCGCCGGATGGGTGGCCTGCGCAGGGGGAGCCGAGAGGCCCGTCGGGCGGGTGGCCCGGGCAGGGAGAGCCGAGAGGCCCGTCGGGCGGGTGGCCTGCGCAAGGGGAGCCGAGAGGCCCGCCGGATGGGTGGCCTGC
>CAZMQP010000149.1:0-6231 GCA_964568385.1 uncultured bacterium | reverse complement strand
GCGTCCGGCCCGCGGCGGCCGAAGCGCGAAGCAGGAGGGCCGGCGACACGAGGTCGCCGGCCCGACGCTGAGGCCTCCGCGGTGCGGACGCCCGCTCGCGGCGGGGGCTACCTCACCCGCACCACCCTCGCCGTGCGCGCCTCGCCCGCGCCGCGCACGCGCACCAGGTACAGCCCGGGCGCGGCCTCGCGGCCGAGCGCGTCGCGGCCGTCCCAGACGATCCGCCGCACGCCCGCCTCGGCGACGCGGTGGTCGAGCGTTCGCACCACGCGGCCCGACACGTCGAGCACCTCGGCCTCGAGCTCCCCGGCGCGCGGCAGCGACACCTCGAACGAGACGGCGCCGCGAGCGGGGTTCGGCCACGGGGAGGCGAGCGACAGCCGTGCCGGCGTGCCCGCCGAGACGGTGGGGATCGCGGCGTCGTACACGGCGGCATCGTCCACGGCCGCCTCGACGATCGAGCCGCCCGCCGAGTCGGCGGCGGTGAACCGCACGCGGAAGCTGGTGGCGCCGGGCAGCAGCGGCAGCACGGGCACGGCGATCTCGGTCCAGTGGTTGCGCGTCTCGCGGATCTCGTAGGCGAGCACCCAGTTCGGGCTGCCGTTGGCGTTCACGTACACGCGCAGGTAGTCCGCCGTGTTGGGCGTGCTGGTGTAGAACCACGTCCACGCCCCGAAGGTGGGCTGGCTCATGCCCGTCACGTCGAAGTAGGGCGACAGGAGCGACGTGCGGCCGTTGTCCACGTCGGCCTCGCCGATCGAACTCGGCGTCGAGCCCTGTCCGGTCACCCAGCACAGCGTGCCGAAGGGGCTACGGTCGTATTCGGGCTGCACGTCGCCCGGCACGGCGCCGTCGGTCTCGTGGCCCTCGTGGTTGGGTTCCGCGGGACCCCTCGGCACGCGCGAGGCGGCCGTGGCGCGGTCGTGTCCCGGCGCCCGCTGGGGCACGCCGGTGCCGAGCGGCTCGACGCGCACCCACTGGCCGGTGGTGGCGTTGTCGGAGGCGAATCCCTGGAACCACCCGTCGGCCGCTTCGAACTCGTGCCACAGGGCGGTGGGCTGGAGCAGGTAGTCCTCGCTGTCGTATCCGGGGCCGATGCGGCGCAGATGCGCGAACGGCACATAGCCCGGGCGGCCCACCTCGACCTGGTACTCGTCGTCGGGGATGGCGGGCAGCGCGTAGCCGCCGCCCGCGTTGGTGTGGTCGTGCAGGCCCCACTGCGGCAGCACGACCTGCGCGTCCTCGAGCGGCAGCAGCGTGGCCGCATCGCGGACCACGCCGCTGAACGTGGCGGCGGGCTTGGCGACCATCGTGATCCGCAGCGTGTCGGACTCGCCGAGCGCGACCGAGGCGGGCACCACCTGCGTGAAGTAGCCGAACCGGCTCACCTCGACCGAGTGGCTCCCTGGGGTCGGGGCGAACGCCACCACGCCGTCCGCCGGTGTCACCAGCGAGTCGCCTTGCGAGACCAGCCGCACGCGGAACCCGGCGCCGGGGGACTGGTTCTCGAGCGCGACCTCCACCCGCAGCAGCCCGTAGTCGCGGTTGGCGCGGTACACGTAGAGCCCGCTCTGCATGTCGCTGGCGATGACCGTGCCCGAGGGGAAGTAGGGGCACACCTCCCACACGCCGAAGAACCCGCCCGAGGCTCCCGGATACGAGTCGCCGTAGGCCCACTCGGCCGGATGCGCCGGGTCGGTCAGGTCGAGCGCGCGGATGCCCTCGGTGTAGTTGGAGAGCCACAGGTCGTTGCCGTGCACGTGCGCGTTGTGCACGATCGCCTTGGGGTTCGAGGTGATCGCGTTCCGGAGCACCGGCGTGGCCGGGTTGCTGATGTCGAAGATCTTGAGCGGCTCGCCGTTCACCTCGTCGGTCACGTAGAGCCAGTTGCCGGACGCATCGGGCCACGCGTTGTGCGTGAACGCGCCGCCGTAGGTCCAGCTCGAGGTCTGCACCGGCGCCGCGGGGTTGGTGAAGTCGAGCAGCCGCTGGATGCCGGAGTTGATGGACGAGGCGTAGAGCCGGCTGCCGATGGGCACGCTGTCGTGCACGTAGTTCGCCTCGGACACCGGGATCGCGCCGCCCGGCCAGGTGCCGATCTCGACCGGCGCCTCGGGATTCGCCAGCGACAGCACGCGCAGGCCGGTCGCCAGCCCGCTCGCATTGCGGGTGCCGTTGCAGATCAGGATGGCGCGCGCGGTGTCCACCGAGACGGTGTGCGAGCGCACGAACGTGCCGGTGTAGGTGGCCGCCAGCACGGGCGCCTCGGGGTTGGTCATGCGGATGATCTGCAGGCCCTGCTGCGCCCCCGCGCCCTCGGTGACCACGTAGATCCAGTTGCGGTAGGACTTCATCTCGCGCCACAGCGACGTGGGCCCGGCGATGAAGCCGACCGGGTAGGTCGCCGCGGGATCGGTGACGTTGTAGATGGCGGTGCCCGTGCCCGTGCCGATGACGGCGTATTCGCGGCCGTCCCCGTGGATGTACGACCAGCAGGCCGCGTATCCGGCGGCGCTGTAGTCGTTCCGGTTGGCCATGAACTGCAGGTTGCGCGTGACCGGCACGAGCGCGGCGGCCGTCGGGGCGCCGATCGCCAGCGCGGCGAGCGCGCAGAGGAGGACGGGAACAGGGCGCACGAAGGGACTCCTCGGGGTAAGGGCAAGGGAGAGCGGCATCCGGAGAGTCTAGCGAGCGCCGAGGCCCCCTGCTAGGCTCCACCCCCTTCCCAGCGCCCTTCCCGCCGAGGAGCCCGCCATGCCGAAGCGCCGTCTTCCCCTGTGCATCTGCGCCCTGCTGGCCGGCCTGGCGGCGGGCTGCGGCGGCGCCCCCACGGCCTCGGGGCCGCCCGGCGACGCGGGCGGTGAGCATCTGCTGGTGTTCGCGACCGACCGCAGCCAGCCGGGCAACCTCGAGATCGCCCTCTACGACCTCGACGCGTCGGGGTTCCGCTCGCTCGCCAACCTGAACAACTCCGCCACCGACACCGAGCCGTGCCTGAGCGAGGACGGCAACTTCGTGGTGTGGGCGAGCGACCGCACCGGGGGCAGCGGCGGCTACGACCTCTATCTGTACGACCGCCTGGCGCAGTCCCTGATCGCGCTGCCGGGGCTCAACTCGGGCCGCGACGAGCGCTGGCCCCGCTTCGCGCGCGGCGCCCAGCGCCTGGCGTTCGCCCAGGACTCCGTGGGCTCGTGGCGCATCCGGCTCTACGAGCCGGTCGGCGACACGCTGGTCCGGCTGCCGGGCCTCGGGGCGGCACCCGGCCAGCACGACGAGCAGCCCGCGCTGGGCGAGACCGGCGATCGCATCGCGTTCGTCAGCGACCGCACCGGCCGGCGCGAGGTGCACGTGTGGGACCGCGCCGCCGGCACGCCGGTGCAGCCCGCGGGCCTCGCCGGCGATGGCTCGGACGACGCCCCGTCGCTGTCGCGCGACGGCCGCTGGCTGGCGTTCGCGAGCAACCGCAGTGGCGGCGCCGGCGGCTGGGACGTGTACCTCTACGACCTCACGGCGGGCGCATTCGTGGCGCTGCCGGGGCTCAACACCGCCGCCGACGAGCGCTCGCCCTCGGTCGCCAACGACGGCCAGCGCCTCGTGTTCGCCTCCGACCGCGCCGGCGGCGCCGGCGGACTCGACCTGTACCGCTACGATCTCGTTGCCGGAACGGTCACGCAGCCCGCGGGGTTCCGCGGCGCGGCCGTGGACGACAAGCCCTACCTGCGCTGGCGCTGAGTTCGCCCGCGGCGCGGTTGCCGCCGCTCGTCGCGGCGCGCATGCTCGCCCTTGATGAGCCCCTCCCGCCGCCACTTCCTGCGCGCCACCCTGATGGCCGGCGCGGCGCTCGCGGTTCCCGACGGAGTCCACCGCGCCCTCGCGGCCGTCGCGCACGGCGCGCGGCTCACGGCGTTCGGCTACGGCCCGCTCGTGCCCGACCCCGCCGGACTGCTCGACCTGCCCGAGGGCTTCCAGTACCGCGCCCTCTCACCCGGCACGCTCGCCACCCGCGGCGCCTCGGACGAGCGCTTCCGCTCGACGCTCGATGACGGCACGCCGACGCCGCCGCTGCACGACGGCATGGCCGCGTTCGCCGGCCCGCGCGGGGTGACGGTGCTCGTGCGCAATCACGAGCTCGACGCCGGCCATGCGCCGATGGTGGACCCCGCGCGCGAGCGCCCCTACGACCCGCTGAGCGGCGGCGGCACGACGACACTTTGGGTGGACCGCGACCGGCGGCTGGTGCGCTCGTTCGCCAGCCTCTCGGGGACGGTGCGCAACTGCGCCGGCGGCCGCACGCCGTGGGGCACGTGGCTCTCCTGCGAGGAGACCACCGCGATGCCCGGCGAGACCGACGCGGTCAACGCCGACCGCACGCCCCGCGTCTCGAAGCCGCATGGCTACGTGTTCGAGGTGGACGCGCGCGCCGAGCGGCTGGTCGAGCCCGTGCCGATCCGCGCCATGGGCCGCTTCTACCACGAGGCGGTGGCGGTGGATCCGGCCACGGGCTTCTGCTACCTGACCGAGGACCGCGACGACGGGCTGCTCTACCGCTTCCGCCCCAGCGTGCTCGCCGAGCCCGGCCGGCCGGGGAAGCGGCCGCACGAACTCGCCCCCGGCGACTACGCCCGCGGCGGCACGCTCGAGGCGCTGCGGGTGCGCGGCCGGCCGCGGTTCCTGACCCAGAACTGGCACGATCGCAACGCCTTGGCGGTGGGCGCCACGCTCGCCGTGGAGTGGGTGCGCCTGCCCGACCCGGAGCCGGGCATGGACACCGAACGCGACCCCGCCGACCGCGGCCCCGACGTGGCGAGGCGGCGATGGCGCACCGCCTCGGGCTCGCTGCGGGGACAGGGCTTCGCGCTCGGCTGCGCGCAGTTCGCGCGCGGCGAGGGCGCGGAGTTCGCCGGCGGCGCGTTCTACCTGTGCTGCACCAACGGCGGACCCGAGCGCGCGGGCCAGGTGTTCCGCCTCGATCCGCGCCGCTCCCGGCTCACGCTCCTCGCGCAGCCCGACGACCGCGCACTGCTCGACGGCCCCGACAACCTCTGCCTCGCGCCGCACGGCGACCTGCTCGTGTGCGAGGACGGCCGCGACACGAACCGCGTCGTCGGGCTGACGCCGCGCGGACGCCTCTATCCGCTGGCGATGAACCGCCATCCCGAGAACGGCGAACTGGCGGGCGCGACGTTCTCGCCCGACGGTCGCACGCTGTTCGTGAACGTGCAGAGTCCCGGCGTGACGTACGCGGTGTGGGGTCCGTGGGCGTCGCGTCGCGACTGACGCGCGCACGCGTCGCACGCGTCACACGCTTCGCTCGCGCGCGGATCGTCACGATCACGGGCGATCACACGGTCTCGCGCGTCACCTGTCGCGTGCGCCATGGATTGAAGCGTGCGGTCGCTGTCAAGGGGCCTTGCGAGCGCGCCTGAAGCGGGAATTCTATCTCTTGCATCGGTGAGTGCGAACGGTGCTATACCTAGCGGACCGCTGACGCGCGCGACTCCTCGCGTCAGCGGCTCTCTCTCTCACGCGCACAACTGATGCCCGCAGCGCCGGCTCACTCGGAGCCGCTGCCCGTGTGCCTTCTCGGCCCGCGGCGGCTCCGACCGAGCCATCATCAGGATGTGGTGGCAAGCAGCAGTTCAGCACGGACCAGGAGGGTCCCGTCATGTCGGTCATTCCCCAGGAGACGCGCACCGCTCACTCCCCCTCCGCGACCCAGGCCGGTGTCCACGTTCCGAGGCGTTACACGCGTCCCGGGCAGGATCCGTTCTCCGAGATCGCGTGGGACCGCCGCAGCACCGCGATCAAGAACCCGGATGGCTCGGTCGTCTTCCAGATGGACGACATCGAGGTGCCGTCGTCGTGGTCGCAGCTCGCCACGGACATCGTGGTCAGCAAGTACTTCCGCAAGGCGGGGGTCCCGGGCTCGCCCGGACACGAGACCAGCGTGCGGCAGGTCGTCCACCGCCTCGCCCACACCATCCGCGGTGCGGGCGAGGCGCAGGGCGGCTACTTCGCCACGGCCGAGGACGCCGACGCGTTCGAGGCCGAGCTCAAGTACATGCTGGTCAACCAGATCGGGGCGTTCAATTCCCCCGTGTGGTTCAACTGCGGCCTCGGCCACGAGTACGGCATCCAGGGCTCCGGCGGCAGCTTCGCCGTGGACCTCGCCACCGACGAGGTGCGCATGACCACGGACGCCTACACGCGGCCCCAGGTCTCGGCGTGCTT
>CAZMQP010000148.1:0-6266 GCA_964568385.1 uncultured bacterium | reverse complement strand
CTGTGCGTGCCGTCGGCGGACGGCAGGTTGCCCGAGACGACGACCGAACCCGGCGGCACGAAACCGTGACTGACGGTACCGCTGTCGCGATCGTAAATCTTGGTGCTCTGGCCGATGTAGACGCCCATCGATATCACCGAGCCCTCACCGACGATCACGCCCTCGACGATTTCCGAACGCGCACCGATGAAGCAGTTGTCCTCGATGATGGTCGGCGCGGCCTGCAGCGGCTCGAGCACGCCGCCGATGCCGACGCCGCCCGAGAGGTGCACGCGCCGGCCGATCTGCGCGCAGCTGCCCACGGTGGCCCAGGTGTCCACCATCGTGCCCTCGCCCACGTACGCGCCGATGTTGACGTAGCCCGGCATGAGGATGCAGCCCGGCGCGAGATGGCTGCCGTAGCGTGCCACGCCCGGCGGCACGACGCGCACGCCGGCCGCCTCGAGGCCGCGCTTGAGCGGCACCTTGTCGAAGAACTCGAGGTCGCCCGCCCGCACCGGCGCGCTCACGCGCATGCGGAAGTAGAGCAGGATCGCCTGCTTGAGCCAGGCGTGCGTGGTCCACGCGCCCCCGGGGGCCGCGGGCGGCGTCGCGACGCGGAGGTGCCCCGCATCGAGCGCGGCGACGGCGCCCTCGACCGCGCCGCGCAGCGACGCATCCTCGAGCGGCAGTTCGCCCGTCCAGCCGCGCTCGACGGTCTCGCTCCAGCGCGCCACCGGGTAGTCGTGCGCGGGGCTCATCGGCCGGCCTGCTCGAGCCGTGCGACGGCCTCGCGGCAGCGTTCCATGGTGGGCACCAGCGCCCAGCGCACGTACCCCTCCCCGCCCGGGCCGAGGTAGGAACCCGGCGTGGTGACGATGCCGAGCGTGAGCAGCGACTCGACGAAGGCGACGTCGTCGCCGCCCGGCGCCGCCATCCACAGGTAGAAGGTGGCCTCGCTCGCCTCGACGCGCCAGCCGCGACGCGCGAAGAGCTCGCGGAACAGCTCGCGCTTCTCGCCGTAGCCGCGCCGCTGCGCCTCGGTGTGCGCGTCGTCGTTCCAGGCGGCGGTCGCCGCGTCCTGGATGAAGTCCGGGGTGGCGACGCCGGCGCTCGGCCGGAAGCGGCGCAGGGCGTCGATGAGGCGCTCGTCCCCCACCATGAAGCCGCTGCGATAGCCGGTCATGGCGCTGCGCTTGGACAGCGTGAACAGCGCCAGCACGTTGTCGAGACCGTGCTCCAGCAGGCTCGGCGGCGGGCCGCTCTCGTACCACAGGTCGGAGTAGGCCTCGTCGCTCGCCACCCAGAACCCGCGCTCGCGGGCGAGCCGCACGATGCGCGCCCCGGCGTCGCGCGGCGTCACGGCGCCGGTCGGGTTGTGCGGCGAGTTGAGCCACAGCAGCGCCGTGCGGTCCCACACGGCGTCCGCCACGCGGGCCGGATCGAACCGCCAGCCGTCCTCGCGGCGCAGCGGCACGGCGTGAGGGACGCAGCCGGCGGTGCGCGCGCCGCTCTCGTAGACGGGGTAGGCCGGCGTCGGGATGACCACGGTGTCGCGCCCGCCCGCGGGATCGCTGGCCGCCATCGCCAGCAGGAAGACCGCCTCCTTGGTGCCGTTGGCCGGCAGCACGTGCCGCTCGGGGTCCACCGCCACGCCGAAGCGGCGCCCGACCCAGCGCGCGCAGGCGTCGCGCAGTTCGGGCTTGCCGACGGTGGCGGGATAGCTGGAGACCGCGGGCAGCGAGGCGATGAGCGTGTCGCGGATGAACGCCGGGGTCTCCCCCCGCGGATCGCCCATGCCGAAATCGATCACGGCGAGGCCGGGCGGCGCGAGCGCGGCGCGGCGCTGCTGCAGCTTGACGAACGGGTACTCCTCACCCGTCCGCAGGCGCGGATGGATGGGTCCGGCGGACGAGCGAGCGGTGTCGGCGGGATTCATTCAGCCCTCGGAGCGGAGGAAGTCGGCCAGATGGTCGTACACGACCGCGAGGTTCGCGACCGGCAGGTGCTCGTCGGCGCGGTGGCAGAGTTCGGCGAGCCCGGGGCCGTAGTTGAACGCCGGCACCCCGACGCCGGTGAACCGGGCGACATCGGTCCAGCCCTGCTTGCCCGCCACGTCGAGCTCGAAGCGCCGGATGAACGCCGCGACCTCGGGATGGTCCAGGCAGACGGCGCCCGGCGGGGCGGCGTCCACGACCGTGAACTCGAAGCCCTCCGGCACGCGGGCGCGCAGGCGCGCGATCGCCTCCTCGGCGCTGCGGTCCGGCGTGAAGCGGTGATTCAGGTTCACCACCATCTCGGCGGGGATCACGTTGCGCGCGACGCCGGCGCGCACGGTGGTCACCTGCAGCGTCTCGCGATAGGCGATGCCCTGCACGAGCCGCTCCTCCCAGCCGGCCTGCGTGATCTCCGCGAGCCACGCGGCGCCCTTGGCCACCGCGTTGTCGCCGGTCCACGGCCGGGCGGCGTGCCCCGCCACGCCCGGCACGCGCACCTCGGCGTTGACGATGCCGTTGCAGCCCATCTCGATGCGCAGGTCGGTCGGCTCGAGCACGATCGCCAGGCTCGCCTCGGTCAGCCACGGCATCTCGGTGAGGACGCGCTGCAGGCCGTTGTTCACCGCCGGCCCCTCCTCGGCGTCGTAGAACACGCACGCGAGGTCGAAGCGCAGCGCGTCGAGGTCGAGCGATTCGGCGAGCGCCAGCATCACCGCGTCGCCCGCCTTCATGTCGGTGGCGCCGATGCCGTAGAGCCGTCCGCCCTCCCGCCTCGCCCCGGCGTTCCCCTGCGGTGGCACCGTGTCGGTGTGGCCGACGAGCACCACCAGCGGACGCCCGCGCCGCGGTCCGCGCCAGACCACCGAGAGCCCGCTGCGCAGCACCTCACCGGCGCCGATGGCCGACAGGCGCGCGGCGACCCAGTCGGCGATCGCGTGCTCGTGGCCGGTGACGCTCGGGATGTCCACGAGCTGCGCGGTCAGGTCGGCGAGCGTGTCGGCGTTGACGGCGGCGGCCATCGGAGGCTCCTCGGGATCAGGTGGATACCGCACGCTAGTGGGCAGGGGCGTGCAGGGCAAGGGCTTGGGGGCACGCTCCGGCCGCCCGGGCCGCCGCCGGCGGCGTCCGGCGCTCGGCGGACACACGACGGCCCTCCCCGGCGTACCGGAGGAGGGCCGCGTGCGTGGGCACCGCCATGAGACTCAGCGATAGAGCGACTTGATACGGCCCCACGAACTGCCGTCCACCGGCGTCGGCGCCAGCGGGCTGACGCTGAGCCCGATGATGGGCTCCTGGCAGCCGATCCAGCCGACCGACGTCGCGGCGCCGCTGGAGAGCGAGATGACGTACAGCTGCGACTGCGGCGCACCGGTGTCGAGCGCCGCCCAGGCGTGGCCCGAGAGTCCCGAGATGTCGAACCCGTTCACGCCGCTCGCATTCACGCCCAGCGGACCGACCGTGTTGAGCACACCCGAGTTGGGCGGCACCTGCGTGACCAGCACGTCGAGGTCGGTGTCGATGTCGTAGAGCGTGGTGCTGCTCGCGTTCGGGACGTTCTGCGTGTACGCCGCGCCCGAGACGCCCGGGTTCGCACCGGCATTGGGATCCGCCGCGGCGTAGGCGAGCGCGCCGTCGGTGAACACCACGGTGCCGAGGTCCGGGTGCAGCCGGAAGTTGCCGTCCTGGCTCGTCACCAGCCGGATGCGGTCCACGGTCGGGTTGAAGTCGAATCCGATGGCGGCGCCCGCAGGGACCGGCAGGCCGCCCGGGCCGACGGCGACGGCGGCGCCGGTGCTGGGATCGTCGATGCGGTAGAGGCGTCCCTGGTTGGTGATGGCGTAGAGGCGGCCGAGCGGCGCGGCGGGCCGGAAGTCGATGGCCAGCGCCTGCTCGCCCGGGGCCATCCCGGTGATGGGCCGCTGGCTGAAGGCGTTGGGCGAGGAGCTGATGAAGTTGGCCAGGCCGTTGTTCACGGTCAGGACCCAGATCTCCTCGGCGGCTCGGGCGGGGGTGGCGCTCGCGGCGAGAGTCAGGGCGAGCAGGGCGGCGATGGCGGATCCACGAGACATGGGGTGTCCCTCTTCCCTCGGGGGGTGGGCGGAAGTGCCGGCCGCGCCGAGGCGCCACGGCCGGCCCGCTGGGGGCGACACCGCAACTACGGAGCCCGGGCCGCATCGGATGTGGCATGCCGACGCCCACCGTTCGCCCGCGGCCCTCGCGGCCGTTAACCTGACGCCATGTCCCCGACCGCACCCCTTTGGACCGCCCTGCGCCTGACCGGCCGCGACGCGCTGCCGGTCCTGCACCGCATCTCGACCCAGCGGCTCGAGGGGCTGGCGCCCGGCGAGGCGCGCGGCACGCTGTTCTGCGACTTCCGCGGGCGGCTGCTCCATCGCGCGGTGGTCGCGGCCGCGCCGGACGGCGCGGTGTGGCTGCTGCGCGACGACGCCGAGGCGGCGCCGCTGGCGGCGTTCGTGGACCGCCACGTGTTCCGCGAGGAGGTCGCGATCGAGGACCGTTCGGTCGCCTGCGCGCTCGGCCGCCTCCGCGATCCCGGCCCCATCGGCGCCACGTTCGACGGCGACGGACCGCGACGCGCGGCGACCGGCGACGGCACCGCGCTCCTGCGCGGCGCGCCGCCGATGGACACCGCCACACGCATCGCGCTCGGCATCGCCGCGCACGGCGCCGAGATCGCCGAGGCGTTCCATCCATTCGAGGTCGGGCTCGGCGCCGAGGTGCATCTCGACAAGGGCTGCTTCACCGGGCAGGAGGCGCTGCAGCGCCTCATCACCTACGACAGCGTGCGCCGCGCGCTGGTGCGCGCCGAGGTGACCGGCGGCCCGGCGATGCCCGGCGACGCCGTGCTCGCCGGCGAGGCGCGCGCCGGCGTGGTGACGAGCACGGCGCCCGCCGAGGCGGGTCACGCGCTGCTCGCCGTGGTCAAGCTCGACGTGCTCGCGATCGGCGCGCCGCTGGCGCTGCCCGATGGCCGCGCGGTGCGGGTCGCGGAGCACCTCGCGATGCCGCGGCCGCTGGGGCGGCCATGAGCGGCCGGCCGATGACGCCGCTCGTCGTGTACTACGACGGCGACTGCGGCTTCTGCCAGCGGTCGGTGGCGTGGGCCATGGCGCGCGACCGCCACGGCCGCCTCGAGGCGGTGCCGAGCGCCTCGCCCGAGGCCCTCGCGCGGCTCGGCCCGCGGCGCGAGGGCGCGCCCCGCCAGATCCGCGCATGGTCCGCCGAGGGCGGCCTCGTGGGCGGCATCGACGCCATCGCGGCAATGTGCGAACGGCTGCCCGGCTGGGGCTGGGCGGCGGCGCTGCTGCGCTTCCCGCCCGTGCGGCCGTTCGCCCGGCTGGGCTACGCCGCCATCGCCGCCCTGCGCCAGCGGCTGGGATCGCCCGCCGACGCCTGTGCACTGCCGCCGCGGCGGCGTCCCGGGACCGGCGTGGACTGATCGCCGGAGCCGTTGCGGTGGAACGTGTTATGGGCCGTCATTGATGTGACGGCTCAGGCAGCGCGCGGGTCCTCGCCGTCATCCACCACGAGGGCGTCGGTGGACAGCACGAGCCCGCCGACCGCGACCGCATTGGCCAGCGCATGGCGCACCACGCGCACCGGGTCCAGCACCCCTTCGGCGCGCAGATCGCCGAAGCTCAGCGTGAGCGCGTTGAATCCCTCGCCCTCGGGCCGGCGCCGCACCTCGGCGAGCACCGCACCGGGCTGCGCCCCGGCGTTGGCGGCGATCGTGCGCAGCGGCTCCTCGAGCGCCGTCAGCAGCAGCGCGCGGCCGGCGCGCTCGCGCTCGGGCACGTCCTGCGCGCGCAGGTCGTCGGCCAGCCGTACCAGCGTCAGCCCGCCGCCGGCGACGACGCCCTCCTCGAGCGCCGCGCGAGTGGCCGCGATGGCGTCCTCCAGCCGCGAGCGCACCGCGTGCCGCTCGACCTCGGTCGGCGCGCCCGCCTCCAGCACCGCGATGCCGCCTGCGAGCCGCCCGAGCCGGGCGCGCAGCGCCTCGCGTTCGGACTCGCCGCGCGCGGCCTCGAGCCGGCGGCGCGTGGCCTCCACCGCCGCCGCCAGTTCGGGGCTGCGGCCGCCGCCCTGCCGCAGCGTCGCCTCCGAGGCCGTCACGGTGATGTGGCGCGCGCGGCCCAGCCACTCCGGCTGGATGCGCGAAGCATCACGTCCGAGGTCGGGGGCGATGAGGCTCGCGCCGGTGAGCAGCGCCAGGTCCTCGAGGCACTCGCGCCGGCGTGCGGCGGTGCCGCCCACCTGCACCGCCGCCGA
>CAZMQP010000147.1:0-6267 GCA_964568385.1 uncultured bacterium | reverse complement strand
CCGACACGCGAGACCCACACGTGCAGCTCGCGGTCGAACCCCTCGAGACCGCCCACCACGCGCCCGCCGTCGCGGGCGACCAGGAACAGCTCCGGCCGGAATCCGGGCGCCGCCATCACCTCGGCGCGCCAGGCCTCGAGGGTGCGTGGGTGCGGGCGGTAGTGGTCGGCGAACGCCTCCTCCATCACGGCATGCAGGGCGGCGTCGTCGGCGCCCGGGACGAAGGGGGCGATGGATACTCCCGGCGCGAGCGCGGGGAGCGTGGGCGGCGTTTCGGCGAGGTCGATGCTCATGCGCAGGATGACGCGATCGCACGCGAACCCGGCGGCTTCGAGCGCCGCCGCCTTGGCCGTGTTGCCGCTGGTGCAGTAGATGCCGAGGTGCGCGCGGCGGCCGCCCGAGCGCTCGGCGGTGCGCGCGAGCGCCCACGCGGCCAGCCGGCCGAACCACGGGCCCCCCGCCTGCGCAGGGTGCACGTCGAGGACGGCGTCGTAGTCCTCGCCCTCGGTGCGCGCCGAGACCTCGGCGCTGGCGATCACCGTGCCGTCCGGCGCCCGCGCCAGGCGCGCGTCGAGCGCCAGGTCCAGGCCCGAGGACTCCCACTCGTGGCGGATGTCCTCCTCGGTCGTATCGGTGCCGCCGGTCTCGGCGAGGTCCACGGCCTGCACGACCGCGGTGATGCCGGGGAGGTCTTCGAACCGGACGGGCTCCAGTCCATCGGGCGTTCCAGTCATGCGGGCCCCCTCGTGGGTCGGGTGAGCCGCGCAGTCTAATGAGGATCGCGCGTTCCGGCATCCGGCCGCCCCGGAGCGGAGGCATTGACCCGTCGCGCCGTGCCGCGCACACTCGCGCGCATCCCGTCACCGGAGCCGGAGGGCCCCCGATGCGCCTTGCCGCCGTCATCTGCCTCGCCGTGGCGCTGACCGCCCGCGCCGCCGCGGCCGCGCCGGAGTTCGCGGACTTCGTCTCGTTCCACGACGCGTGGACTGCTTGGCGGGTGGACTCCACCCAGGTGGCCCGCGTCCAGAGCCTGATGATCGAGCGCGACGCCGGCGTGTTCGTGCTCGAGGAGGGCCGGATCGCGCTGGCCACGCCGCTCGGCGGACACACCTGCGCCGCCGTGTTCTCCGGCCGCGGCACGTTCCTGTTCCATCCGCGCTCGGCGGTCGAGCGCGAACAGGTCGAGCGCTTCTACGGCCCCGGGCCGATGCGGCGCACGTTCCGCGCCGCCACGTTCATCTTCGGCGACAGCACGCTGCGCGAGCTGCGCGAGACGCTGCGGTTCGAGGCCGACACCATCGGCTCGCTGGGACGCGCGTGGCTGGGCACCCTCCCGTACCGGACCACGCGCCTCGCGCGCACCGCACGCCCCTACCCGGTGGCGCTCTCGGTGATGGAGGGCGGCGGGGACGGCCTGTTCTGGGCGCATCTGACGCAGCCGGACCGCAACGAGCCGATCTTCTTCATGATCAACCCGATGAGCGCCGAGCGCGTGCAGCTCTCGCGCCGGCCCGAGGACGACCGCCAGGGCCTCTACCGCCGCCACGACACCGAGATCGTCAGCCAGTTCCACGCGCTCGGCGACTCCGACACGCTGCGCGACAACGCCCGCCGGGACTGGGAGATGACGCATGTGTCGCTCGATGCGGCGCTGGCGCCCGACCTGAGCCTGGATGCCGGCGCCACCATCACCCTGCGCACGCACGAACGTCCGCACCGCTGGCTGGCGTGGTGGCTGCCGAACGAACTGCGCATCGACTCGCTCACCATCGGCGGTGTGCCGCAGTCGTTCCTGCAGCAGGAGGACAGCTACCTCGTGTGGGTGCGCTGCGAGCCGCCGCTGGCGCCGGGCCGCGAGCATGAGATGCGCGTGCGGTACCACGGACGCATCCTCGAGCGCGAGAAGGACTGGGTGTTCCACCAGGGCACCACCGACTGGTACCCCGAGCCGTGGTACGGCAGCCACGCCACCTGGGACGTGCGATTCACGCACCCGGCGGCCATCCAGCTGCTCGCCTCGGGCGAGCGCGTCTCCGACCGCACCGAGGGCGACCGGCGGACCAGCCGCTGGGTGACGCGGCATCCGGTGCCGTGGTGCTCGTTCGACGTGAACTTCCTGCGCGGGATCGAGGTGCGCGACGAGGGGCTGCTGCCGGTGACCGTGTGGATGCGCCGCACCGACGGCGCCGGCCGCGTGCGCACGGCGACGCTGCGCGAGCTCGAGTCCGACCGCTCGCGCGAGGCGCGCGTCGCCTACGACGTCGCCCGCTGCCTGCAGTTCTACCGTCACGCCTTCGGCGACCCGCTCGCCACGTCGTTCCACGCGGTGGAGACGCCGTCGCTCCGCTACGAGGCGTTCCCCGGGCTCATCCACATGATGCTGGCCGAGGACCGCAGCCGCGTGCCACCCGGCGCCGAGTTCACGCCCGACGTGATCCGCGCGCACGAGGCCTCGCACCAGTGGTGGGGGCTGTCGGTCGAACCCGCCACCTATCGTGACGCGTGGCTGAGCGAGGGCTTCGCGGACTTCTGCAGCATCTGGTACCTGCAGAGCGTGCGGCAGGACATGAAGAGCTACCTGCGCGTGCTCGAGGACTGGCGGCAGCGGCTGATCGAGAACCGCCGTTACCTGCTGGGCGGCGGGCAGGAGGCCGGGCCGATCGCGCTCGGCCCGCGCACCAACTCCAGCGCCACGCCCGGGGACTACAGCCTCGTCATCTACAAGAAGGGCGCCTGGGTGCTGCACATGCTGCGCAACCTGCTGCTCGACCCGATGCAGCCCGACGAGACGCGCTTCCGGGCGATGCTGCGCTCGTTCCACGAGCAGTGGCGCGGCCGCCGCGCCACCACCGCCGACTTCCGCGCTGCCGTCGAGTCGGCGACGGGCGAGGACATGGGGTGGTTCTTCCGCCAGTGGGTCGAGGGCACCGCCGTGCCGAGCTACCGCGCCGAGTGGTCGGCCGACCCGGGCGAGGGCGGCACCTGGACCGTGCGGCTGCGCATCGAGCAGAGCGGCGTGCCCGCGGACTTCCGCGCGCCCGTGCTGGTGCGCCTCGACTTCGGCGACGGCCGGTTCTCGCGCCAGCGCGTGTGGGTCGAGGGCCCGGTCACCGAGATCACGCTGCCGCCCGCGCCCATGGAGCCCACCGCCTTCGTCTTCAACGACCTCGAGTCCGTCCTCTGCGAGATGCAGAAGCCCGTCCGCAAGTGAACCCGCGCCAAGGAGCCCGCATGCGACGCCTCATGCCGATCGCGACGCTGACACTGGCCGCGCTCGCGCTCGTCGTCAGCGCGTGCACGACCGCCACCACCGCCGCCTCCGCGCCCACGTTCGGCGACGCCTTCTGGAAGCACTGGGGCGACGGGCAGGCGGAACTGGCGGGGTACGACCTCGTCACGCCGCGCTATGGCGAGACGCGCCGGGGCATCGCGGTGGCGATCTTCGTGACCGAGACGTTCTCCAACACGCTGCGCGTGAAGGCCGATCCCGGCAAGCATCCCGAGTCCGACGAGGTCCCGGTCATGAAGCTCAACCTGGTGCAGGACTTCACGACCGGGATCTACGACTACAACCTGATGACCAGCGCGTTCTCGGCGCTGACTGCGGTGAACGGACGCCCCGCGGGCGCGGTCACCAAGGTGAGCTTCTCGGCGCAGGAGTGGTGCGGTCACGTCTACTCGCAGCTCCTGTTCGACGCGAAGAGCGCCCGCTACACGAGCCACAGCTACTTCGACGGCGAGGCCGACCAGGTCTCGGTGCTGCAGGTGCCGGCCGACGCCGTGAGCGAGGATGCGCTGCTGCTGTGGGCGCGCGGGTTCGCCGGACCCGTGCTGGCGCCGGGGCAGTCGCGCGACGTGGCGCTGGTGGGCTCGCTGCGCGCCTCGCGGCTGCTGCACCAGAAGGAGGACGTGCGCCGGGCCCTGCTCGCGCACGAGGCCGCGCCCCGCAGCGTCACCGTACCCGCCGGCACGTTCGAGTGCAGCGTGTACACGGCGGTCGTGCAGGGCGGGCGCACGTGGACCGTGTTCGTCGAGCGCGCCGAGCCGCGGCGGATCGTGCGGTGGGAGGCGAGCGACGGCGAGGCGGCCCAGCTGCTCGCGGCCGACCGCATGCCCTACTGGAAGCTCACCGGACCGGGGGGCGAGCGGGAGCTCGCGCGGCTGGGACTGACCCCGCGCGGCGAGCGCATGCCGTGAAGGCGGCGGGAGCGCCGTTGCGCTACCCTGCGCGTTCCATGCTCGCCCCCTCCGGAGTCCGCCGATGAGCGCGCCCACGCCGCTGCCCGCGCGCATCGGTCCCTACCCGATCGAGCGCGAGCTCGGCCGCGGCGGCATGGGCATCGTGTACCAGGGGCGCGACCCGAGGCTCGACCGCCCGGTGGCGATCAAGGTGCTACCGAGCGAGTTCACGCACGACCCCGAGCGGCTGGCCCGGTTCGAGCGCGAGGCGCGGCTGCTCGCCTCGCTCTCGCACCCGAATGTGGCGGGCATCTTCGGGCTCGAGGAGGCCGACGGACAGCGCTTCCTCGTGCTCGAGTGCGTCGAGGGCGAGACGCTGGCCGAGCGCCTCGCACGAGGCGCCCTGCCGCTGGATGAGGCGGTGGATGTCGCGAGGCAGATCGCCACGGCGCTCGAGGCCGCGCACGAGCGCGGCGTCATCCATCGCGACCTGAAGCCGGGCAACGTCAAGATCACGCCCTCGGGCCAGGTGAAGGTGCTCGACTTCGGACTCGCCAAGGGCGGGGTCGGCGCCGGCGCCGTGAGCGACGCCGCGCTCAGCATGTCGCCCACGGTGGGCCCCTCGGCGATGACCGCGGTGGGGGTGATCCTCGGCACCGCGGCCTACATGAGCCCGGAGCAGGCGCGCGCCCGTTCGGTGGACCGCCGCACCGACATCTGGTCGTTCGGGTGTGTCCTCTACGAGTGCCTCACGGGCCGCCAGGCGTACGAGGGTGAGACGGTCTCCGACATCATCGCCAGCATCCTGCAGGGGGCGCCCGACTGGACGGCGCTGCCGGCGGAGGTGCCGCCGCACGTGCGCGCGCTGATCGAGCGCTGCCTCGTGAAGGATCCCAAGACGCGCCTGCGCGACATCGGCGAGGCCAAGCTGCTGCTCGAGGGGGATGCGGCGAGCCTCGCGGCTTCGTCCTCGGGTGCGGCCGCGCCCGAGGGCGCGCCAATCCGCGCGCGGTCGGCGCGGCTGCCGTGGATCCTCGCTGCAGCCGGCCTGGCCGGCACCGTCTCGCTCGGCGGGTGGCTGCTGCTCCGGGGCGAGCCGGGCGAGCCCGTGCTGCGCACGCGGGTGGAGACCCCGACCATGGGGAGCCTGCTTCGCGAGCCGGTGTTCGTCAGTCTCTCACCGGATGGGCGCACGCTCGTCAGCTCGGCGGCGGACTCGGCAGGCGGGTCCACGCTGTGGTTCCGGCCGCTCGATGGCGTGGAGGGCCGGATGCTCCCGGGCACGAGCGATGCGGCCTTGTCGTTCTGGTCCCCTGACGGCCGCTACCTGGCGTTCACCACGGCGACGCAGCTCAAGAAGCTCGACCTGCGCGGCGGCGACCCCGAGGTGATCTGCGCCGTCAGCGGTTACGGCCGGGGCGGCAGTTGGAGCGACCGGGGCGTGATCGTGTTCTCGGCGGGCGCCGACGGACCGCTCTTCCGCGTCGCCGCCACCGGTGGCACGCCCGAACCCCTGACCACGCTGGACTCCGCGGAGACGGGGCACCGTTTTCCTCGCTTCCTTCCCGACGGCCTCCACTTCCTGTACTCGGCACTGCCGCCTCGGCAGGGGCAGTTCTCGATCCACATCGGTTCGATCGATTCGCCGAAGCGCGAGCGCCTGATGGTCGCCGACGGCACTCCCGTGTACGTGGATCCGGGCTATCTGCTCTACTCGCGCAATGGCCGAGTGGTGGCCCATCGGTTCGACGCCTCGTCTCGGAAGCTGATCGGCGAACCCGTGCTGCTCGCCGACTCGCCTTCGCGCACTGAGTTCCTGGGTTCGCCGAGCGTGATCGCCGGAAGGTCCGGCCCCTTCGCCTACTTCGCGCAGGTGTCACAACAGACATGGCTCGCGAGGATCGACGCCGAGGGACGCACGGCCGTACCGCTGCCGACTCCGCCCGGCCAGTACCAGAGCATCGTGCCCGCTCCGGACGGCACGCGTGCCGTGGTCGTGCAGGCGCAGTCCGCGACCGCCTCGGATCTGTGGATGCTCGACCTGGCCACCGGGGCGATGACCCGGCTCACGTCCTCGCCCGGCCGAGT
>CAZMQP010000146.1:0-6351 GCA_964568385.1 uncultured bacterium | reverse complement strand
CCTGCTCGGGCTGCTGCGCACCTGGGCCGGCGAGAGCGCCATCGTGTACTGCATGAGCCGCAAGGCCGTGGAGCAGACCACGGAGTACCTGCGCGGACAGGGCGTGCGCGCGCTGCCCTACCACGCCGGGCTCGACGACGACGTGCGCACGCGCCACCAGGACGCGTTCGCGCGCGACGAGGCCGACGTGATCGTGGCCACGGTGGCGTTCGGCATGGGCATCGACAAGGGCGACGTGCGGCTGGTCGTGCACCGCGACATGCCCAAGAGCATCGAGGCGTGGTACCAGGAGATCGGCCGCTCCGGCCGTGACGGACTGCCGAGCGAGTGCGTCACCTACTTCTCGTGGGCCGACGTCATCGCCTATGACGGGTTCCTGCAGACGTTCGAGGACGATGCGCTGCGCGACGACACGCGCAGGAAGACCATCGAGCTGTTCCGCATGCTCGAGCGCGACACCTGCCGGCATCAGGCGCTGTGCCGCTACTTCGACGAGTCGCTCGCCTCGTGCGTGGAGTCCTGCGACGTGTGCACCGGCCGCCGGGTCGAGTCGCTGATCTCCGCCGCGGCGCTGGCGCGCAGCGCGGGCGCCGGGGGCTCGCGCCGCGCCTCGCACGCCACCGAGTCGCTCGACGATGCCGCCCGCGCACGCTTCGAGCGGCTGCGGGCGGTGCGCAAGCGCCTGGCGGACGCCGAGGGCGTGCCCGCCTACATCGTGTTCGGTGATGCGGCGCTGCGCGAGATGGCGGCCCGCCGGCCGCGTGACCTCGAGGAACTGCTCGCCGTGCCCGGCGTGGGCCCGGCCAAGCTGGCGCGCTACGGCGAGTCGTTCCTGGAGGAACTGCGCAAGGGGTGAGGGCGGGGAATGGGAACGCGGTCCGCGACCGCGCCCCGGCCTGACCGCGCACCGGCTCGCGCACGGCCGGCTCGCCCGCTACCATCCCGCCATGCTCTTCATGGTCATCGAACGCTACCGGGGCGGCGACCCCGGTCCGGTGTACGCACGGTTCCGCGAGCGCGGCCGCATGGCCCCCGAGGGCGTGCATTACGTGAACAGCTGGGTGACGCCCGATCTCACCACGTGCTACCAGGTGATGGAGTGCGAGCGGCGGGAGCTGCTCGACGCCTGGATCGCCAACTGGAGCGACCTCGTCGAGTTCGAGGTGCTGCCCGTCATCACCTCGGCCGAGGCGGCGGCGCGCGCGCCGGCCGAACCCGCATGAGCGTGCCGGAGTTCCGCCTGCGGCCCGTGACCTACGAGGACCTGCTGGTGTTCTATGAGCATCAGTGCGATCCCGAGGCGGCGCAGCTGGCGGGCTTGTCGCCGCGGCCGAGGCACGAGTTCGACATGTTCTATGCGAAGGCGCTCGCCAACCCCGCGAATGTGCTGCGCACGATCGAGGTGGACAACGCGCCGGTGGGGCACTTCGCCGCTTTCCCGCGCGGGGGGCGGCATGAGGTGGGTTACTGGATCGCGCGCGCGTACTGGGGACGGGGGCTGCTCACGCGCGCATTCCCGGAGTTCCTGCGCAGCGTCCCCGTGCGGCCGCTCCATGCCCTGACGGCAGCACAGAACACCGCATCGATCCGTGCGCTCGAGCGGGCGGGCTTCGTGCGCGAGTCCGAGGTGGCGGATTTCGGCGACGAGCGCAGCCTGGGCATGCCGGGTGTGGTGCTGAGGCTCGACTGACATGAGCGCCCGCATCGTCGCCGTCTGCGCGCATCCCACCCACGCCTTCTCCAAGGGCACCCGGGAGTCCATCACGCTGCTCGCCGGTCTCGGCGTCGAGGGCGACGCGCACTGCGGCGTCACCGTGAAGCATCGCTCGCGCGTGGCGCAGGACCCGACGCAGCCCAACCTGCGGCAGGTGCACCTGATGCACACCGAATTGCACGACGAGCTGAACGCGCGCGGCTTCCAGGTGGCCCCCGGCGACCTCGGCGAGAACGTCACCACGCGCGGCATCGACCTGCTCGGCCTGCCGGTGGGGACGCGGCTGCACCTGGGCGATGCGGCGGTCGTGGAGGTGACCGGGCTGCGCAATCCGTGCGTGCAGCTCGACCACTTCCAGAAGGGGCTGCTGGCCGCGGTGCTCGACCGGGCTCCCGACGGCTCGCTCATCCGCCGGTCGGGCGTGATGGCCGTGGTGGTCAGCGGTGGCGTGGTGCGTGCGGGGGATGCGATCGAGGCGGTGCTGCCGCCGCTGCCACACGTGGCGCTCGAGCGGGTGTGAGGCGCGCGGCCGGAGCGGCCCGCCGATCGGCTACCGCCGCGGCTTGGGCGGCACCAGCCCGGGCAGGCCGTCGGCGATCGTCAGGCTCGACAGCCAGTCCACCACCGAGAGCGCCGCACGCCGGCCGTCCGGCGAGATGGCGAACGACTCGATGGACTCGCGGGCATCGGCGAACAAGGTGTCGCTGCGGCTGTCGGCCGTGTCCCATGCGGAGACGGGGCGCCGGACGAGAACCGGCTGGCCGTCGCCGCGGATCGAGACGAACACGACGGCCCTGCCGTCGGGCGTGAATCGCGAGCGCCCGAGTTGGGTCACGCCCGGCACCGTCTGGAGCGGCACGGCGTGCGGCAGCAGGCGCCGGGTGTCCAGATCGATGACCGAGAGCTGCGCCCGCGGTGTGCCCACGTCCGTGATCACCGCGGCCATCCTGCCGTCCGGCGCGAGTTCGGGGAGGAGCGTGGTCGTACGCAGCAGCCACTCGCCGACGCCGCCCTCGATCGGCGTCCGCCAGAGGCCCGACTTCCGCGGATGACCGGAGCTGTACAGCACCCAGCGGCCATCGGGCGAGAGCGAGGGGTTCTCGGCATCGAGACTGTCCTGCGAGACCTGCCGCGGGGCGCTGCCGTCGCGGAGCGCGGTCCAGATCTCGAACGCGCCGCTGCGGTTGGAGCACCAGATGATGGAGCGGCCATCGCGCGCGAACCCCGGATCCCAATCGTCGGCGGGGTCATCCGTCACGCGATGCATCTCGCCCGTCGCGAGCGTGACTTCCCACAAGTCGAGCGAGCCGCCGCGGTTGGAGGAGAAAAGCAGGGACTTGCCGTCAGGCGAGTAGACCGGCTGCCGGTCGAGCGCGATGCCGCTCGTCAGCCAGCGCGCCGCGCGGAGGTCGCGCGCATCGAGCGGCAGCTCGCAGAGGTTCTGGCGCGTGTTGGAGCTCGAAAGCACGAGGCGGCCGTCCGGAACGAGGTCGATGAGCACCGGAAACGTCTCGAGCCATCCCAGTGGCTGGAAGCGCCCGGAGCGCGTGTCGAGGCGGAAGATCCGTCCCGGGCTGCCGCGCTGGACCGTGACGACGCCGACTCCCACGGCGACCACCAGGCCGTGGCCGGTGCCATCCCAGGCGGGGTTCGAGAGAGTCGAACGGTCGGCGGGCGGGAACGATCTCGACTTCCCCGTGGCGACGTCCACGACCTCGATGCGATTGGGCGCGTTCTGAGTGCCTGCGACGAGGAAGGCGATCCGCGTGCCATCCGGCGACCATCGCGGGCTCGCCGGGATCATCGAGCCGACCGACCACAGCTCACGGGCCTCGGTTCCGTCCACGCGCGCGACCATCAGGCGGAGGCGGGCGCCCGCACTGTCGCTGTTCCCCTGGATGAATGCGAGGCGGGTGCCGTCGGGGGACGGGTCGGCGTCATAGGCGTCCGCGAGCAAGAGCCGGGGCGCGCCGCCGAGCACCGGTACGCGCCACAGCGAGAAGCGGCCATCGATGCCGCGGGTGAAGAAGAGAGTCCCGCCGTCGGCCGAGAAGCGCGGCCGGCCGTCATCCCGATCGGTGATCCTCACCTCGCTCTGGGTGGCCATGTCCATCAGCCACAGGCCGCGGCCACTCTGACGGACGCTGGAGAAGGCGACGAACCGCCCATCGCCCGAGACGGACGCATCGCCATCGCGGGTGCCCTGCGAGAGCGTCGAGACCCGCAGCGAGCCGGGCGGCGGCGGCGGCGCGGAGAGGCGTCCGGCCGCGAACGCCGTCAGCGCCAGGACCAGCGCGCCCACGATGGCCGTGATCCGCGCACCCGGCGACGCGTCCCGCTTCGCACGGGCGGGCGGACCCGCCGGCCCGGCGGCGGCCTCCGCCACCAGCTCGAGCATGAACCCCACATCCTGCGCCGACTGTGGCCTCGCCTCTGGGCGCTTCTCGAGACACCGCCGGATCACCTGCTCCAATCCGGAGGGCGCGACGGAGGAGAGGTCCCTCACGGACCGCGGCTGACCGGTCATGATCGAGGCGATGAGGCTGGCCTGACTCGTGCCGCTGAACGCGGGCACACCGGTCGCCAGCTCGTAGAGGATGCACCCGAGCGCCCAGATGTCGGTCCGCGCGTCGGCCTCCCTTCCCTCGAGCTGTTCGGGCGCCATGTACTGGAAGGTCCCGACCAGCGTGCCCTCGGCCGTCATGGGTCCGGCGACGGTGGGGGACTGGCTCGCCTCGCCCACGGGCATCATCGGCCCCGCCTGACGGGCCAGTCCGAAGTCGAGCAGCTTGGCGCCGTGGGAGGTGAGCATGATGTTGCCCGGCTTGAGGTCGCGATGCACGATGCCGGCGCGATGCGCGCGCTCCAGGGCGGCGCAGATCTGCGAGGCGAGCGCGACCAGCGCCGCCAGCTCGAGCGGGCCGCGCGTGAGGCGGGACCGCAACTCCTCGCCCTCCAGCAGTTCGAGCACGAGATAGTCGGTGTCCCCGTGCCGCCCGACGTCATGCACGGTGCAGATGTGCGGGTGATTGAGCTGCGAGATGACGCGCGCCTCCCGCTCGAACCGGGCGCGCGCCTCCGGTGTGACGGCCAGATGCTGAGGCAGCACCTTGATCGCCACCTCACGCCCAAGGCGGGTGTCGCGGGCGCGGTACACCTCGCCCATGCCGCCGGCACCGAGCGGAGCGATGACCTCATAGGGGCCGAGCCGGGTACCGCCGCTCAGGGACATGCGGCCACTCTAACCCCGGAATCCACCCGGGAACCATGCGAAGCGCCGGCCGCCGTCCGGGCGCGCGCGGGGAGGGGAGGCACTCGACTCGCGTTCTCCCGCCCCCTACACTCCGCCCCCGACATGCCCTCCCGCCTCTCCACACGCACGGTCGCCGCGCGCATCCCGTACTCGAACGCGGCCCCCTTCTACGCGCTCTGGCATGACGCGCCGTTCGCGGTGCGCAACCTGGTGCCGCGCGAGCTCGGCCGCGAGGCGGAGGCGGGCACGGTGGACATGGGGCTCATGGCGGCCGGTGACTACCTGCGGCTGCGCGACCGCTTCGAGCCGCTGGCGCCCTTGGGCATCGCGGCGCGCGGTGAGGTGCTGTCGGTGCTGCTGTTCTCGCGGCGGCCGGCCGACGCGCTGGGCGGCGCGATGCTGTCGGTGACCCCGGAGACCAGCACCAGCATCCGGCTGCTCCGGCTGCTGCTCGGCGTGCGGCGCGGGCTCACCGACGTGCGCTACGTGCGCGGCCTCGAGCCGGCGCAGTCCGACGGCGTGCTGCTGATCGGCGACACCGCGATGCGCACGCGCAAGCGGCCGCCCGAGGGATTCCCGCACACGCTCGACCTCGGGACCGACTGGGAGGCGTGGACGGGCCTGCCGTTCGTGTACGCCGTGTGGGTGGTGCGCTCGTCGCTCGACCCGGCGATCAAGCAGGAGCTGAGGGAGTTCCTCGAGGCGTCGCTCGCCGCCGGGCTCGCCTCGCTGCCCGAGATCGCCCGCCGCGAGACCGCGCCGGGCTGGAGCCCGGCCGAGATGGAGGGCTACCTGCGCCGTTTCCATTACCGCTTCGGCCCCGACGACCAGGCGGGGCTCGAGCGCTATGCCGCGCTCTCGCGCGAGCACGACCTGGTCGATTCGGACTGAAACGCCGCAACCCGCGCGGCGGCGCCACGTATCCATGAGCGAGCGGCGGCGCGCCGCGTTCCCACGCTCCAGCCCCCTCATCCAGAAGGAGATCCGCATGGCCACGATGCACGAGATCGACTACGAGATCCTCGGCGACGACATGCAGTTCGTGAAGATCGAACTGGACCCGCAGGAGGGCGTGGTCGGCGAGGCCGGAGCGATGATGTACATCGAAGATGACATCCAGATGCAGACCATCTTCGGGGACGGCTCGCAGAAGCAGGGCGGCCTCATGGGCTCACTGATGAGCGCGGGCAAGCGCCTGCTGACGGGCGAGTCGCTGTTCATGACCGTGTTCAGCAACCAGGGCACGACCAAGCGCAAGGCGGCGTTCGCCGCCCCCTACCCGGGCAAGATCATCGCGCTTCACCTGGCCCAACTGGGCGGCGATCTGGTGGTGCAGAAGGACTCGTTCCTGTGCGCCGCCAAGGGCGTCGCGCTCGACATCGCG
>CAZMQP010000145.1:0-6408 GCA_964568385.1 uncultured bacterium | reverse complement strand
CGGCACGCGGCCGCCGCCCGGCCGCACGGCGCCTCGCGGCCGGGGAGGGGTCGCCGCCGCCGGCGCGCTGGCGCTCGCCCTGTCGCTGCTGGCGGTGGCGAGCGAGCCCGAGCGGCGGCCGCCGCCCGGGGCGTGGTGGCTGGTGGTGCTCGACGTGGGGCAGGGCGACGCGCTCGCGCTCGGCACCGCCGAGGGCTGGTGGCTGGTGGATGCCGGACCGCGCTCGCCCAAGTGGGACGCGGGCGAGGCGGTGGTGCTGCCGTTCCTGCGCTGGGCGGGCGTGCGCCGGCTGGAGGCGCTGGTGCTCACGCACGACGACAGCGATCACACGGGCGGCGCGGCCGCGGTGCGGCGGGGCGTGCGCGTCGCCCGCACATTCGCGCCCGCCGCCCAGCCCGGCGTGCCCGGGCCCGCCGCACGCTTCGGCGCGCGCGAGGTGGCGCGCGGCGACCGGCTGCGCGAGCGCCTGCCGCGGCTCGAGGTGCTGTGGCCGCCGCGTGCAGGCGAGGGGCGCACCGAGGCGTCGCGCGGCGACAACGCCGCCTCGCTCGTGCTCCGGGCCGGGACCGGGCCCGCCGCCGCGCTGCTGCTCGCCGACGTGGACAGCGTCTCGGAGGCGGCGCTGGCGCCGGGGCGCGCGGCGCTGCTCAAGCTCGGACACCACGGCAGCGCCTCCTCGACCGGCGCCACGCTGCTCGCGCGCACCGGCGCGGCGCGGGCGGTGGTCTCGTGCGGCCGCCGCAACCGCTACGGTCACCCCGATCCGCGCGTGCTGCTCCGGCTCGCCGCCCTCGGGGTGGCGTGCGACCGCACCGACCGCTCGGGCAGCCTCGCCTACCGCTTCGAGGCGCACGGATACGAGCTCGTGGACTGGCGCGGGGGAGGGCTGCGCACGCGCCGGCCCGCGGCGGCGGCGGCGGGTCCGTGCACGGCCGCGATCGCGCACTGAGGCGGCGCGGCGGCGCACTTGAACCCGGGCGCGCGCCGCCGCTAGGGTGCGGCATGCTCGCGTCCAGGCCCGTCCGCTTCGCCGTGCTCGCCTCCGGCAACGGCTCGAACCTCGAGGCGCTCGCGGACGCCGCCGATCGCGGTGCGCTGGGCGGCGTGATCGCGGTGGTCCTCTCCGACGTGCCGGAGGCCTTCGCGCTCGAGCGCGCCCGCCGCCGCGGGCTCCCGGCGCTGAGTCCGCCGACCGGCCGCTTCCGCACCCGTCTCGAGGACGAGGCGCCGTGGCTCGAGGCGCTGCGCGCGCACGCCACCGACGTGGTGCTGTGCGCCGGTTTCATGCGGCGCCTGCACGCCACGCTGCTGGTACCGTTCGCGGACCGCATGCTCAACATCCACCCGTCGCTGCTGCCGAGCTTCGCCGGTCGCGACGGCATCGGCGATGCGCTCGCCCACGGCGTGCGCGTCACCGGCTGCACCGTGCACGTGGTGGAGGACGCCGTGGACGCGGGCCCCATCGTGGCCCAGGCGGCGGTCGAGGTGCGCGACGGCGACACGCGCGAGAGCCTGGCCGAGCGGATCCACGCCGCCGAGCACGCGCTCTATCCGGCCGCGGTGCGGCGCTACGTGAGCGAGCCGTGGCGGCGCGACGGCCGGCGCATCGTGTTCGGCGAGGGGCCGGGACTCGCGCTCGCCCCGGGCGCGGAGGCCGCCCGTGGCTGAGGCGCGTCCGCCGCTCGAGGCGGTGCTGTTCGACGCCGGCGGCACGCTGGTGCGGATCGACTACGAGTGGGTGAGCGCGATGCTGGCCTCGCTCGGCGTCGCGGCCGATCCCGCGCGCGTGCGCCGGGCCGAGGTGCACGGCCGCCGCCGCTACGACGCCGCGGCCACGCGCCCGCGTGCGCTGGGTCCGGGCGAGCCGCACCCGGCGCTCGGCAGCGTCGCGCCGGTCGAGGCCTACTGGTCCGGCATGCTCGAGGCCGCCGGCTGCCGCCATCCGCTGCTCGAGGAGGCGCTCGCGCGCATGGCCGAGAAGCAGAAGCCGCCCTCGCTGCTGTGGGGCCGCGTGCTGGAGGGCGCGCCGCAGGCGGTCGCCGGCGTGCGCGCGCTCGGCCTGCGCGCGGCCTGCGTCAGCAACAGCGACGGCCGCGCCGAGCATCACCTGGTCACCTGCGGCGTGCGCGACGGCCTCGAGTTCGTCGTGGACTCGCAGGTGGTGGGCGTCGAGAAGCCCGACCCGCGCATCTTCGCCATCGCGCTCGAACGCATGGGCGTGGCCGCCGACCGCGCGCTCTACGTGGGCGACATCCGCAGCGTGGACGAGGCCGGCGCGCTCGCCGCGGGCCTGTCGGTGGTCATCCTCGACCCGTTCGGGGACTATGTGCCCGCCGACCGGCGGAGCATCGCCAGCATCGACCGGCTGCCCCACTACCTGGAGACGCACTTCGCCACACCGGGACGGACCGACGGGTCCGCACCGGCGCGCTCGTCCTGACGCACCCACACGCGCGGTCCCGAGAGGCCGCGGAGGAGGGGACATGCATGCGACCGCTCCCATCGTGATCCCGCCCGAGTCGCTCGAGGCGGATCACGCGGTGACCGAACCCGAGATCCCCGGCGCCCGTGTGCTGCGGCGCGGCAAGGTGCGAATGGTCTTCGAGGCCGGCCCCGCGCACCTCGTCATCGTCGCGAGCGACCGGCTCAGCGCCTACGACTCCATCCTGCCCACCCCGATCCCGGGCAAGGGCATCGTGCTGTCCCTGATCTCGGCCTTCTGGATGAAGCGGCTGCGCGCCGCGCAGCCGAACCACCTGGTGAGCGACGACCCCGAGGAGTTCCCCGAGCCCTTCCGTGCGCACGCGGCCGCCCTGCGCGGGCGCGCGCAGTGGGTGCGCCGCGCCGAGCGCGCCGACGTCGAGTGCGTGGTGCGCGGGCACCTGACCGGCAGCGGCTGGCGCGAGTACCGGCGCGACGGCGCCGTGTGCGGCATCGCGCTGCCCGCGGGGCTGCACGATGGCAGCGCGCTCGAGACGCCGCTGTTCACCCCGGCGACCAAGAACGACCACGGCCACGACGAGAACATCCCGTACGAGCGCATGGCGGCCGAGGTCGGCGCGGCGGCGGCCGAGTCGCTGCGCGCGCGCAGCCTGGCGCTGTACGAGGAGGCGCGGCAGTGGGCGTGGGCGCGCGGACTCGTGCTCGCCGACACCAAGTTCGAGTTCGGCCGCATCGGCGACGAGTGGGTGCTCATCGACGAGGCGCTGACGCCCGACTCCTCGCGCTACTGGGACCGCGACGCCTACGAGGCCGGCCGTCTCGAGTCGTTCGACAAGCAGATCGTGCGCGACTGGCTCGACCGCAGCGGCTGGGACCACGAGCCGCCCGCCCCGGCGCTGCCGCCGGACGTGGTGCGCCGCACGCAGGAGCGCTACCTCGAGGCCATCACCCGCCTGTCGGGGCCGGTGCGATGAGCGCGCCCGCGGGCGGCGTCCCCGCGGAGGGCCGCGCCGTCACGCCCGGGTGGCCGCGCGCCGCCCTGCTGTCGCTGTCCGACAAGCGCGGCGCCGCCGCGTTCGCGGCCGCCCTCGCCGAGCACGGCACGCGCATCCTGGCGAGCGGCGGCACCGCGGAGCACCTGGCCGCGGCCGGCGTCGCGGTGGAGCCGGTCGAGCGCTGGACGGGCTTCGGTGAGCTGCTCGGCGGCCGCGTCAAGACGCTGCACCCGCACGTGCATGCCCCCATCCTCGCGCGGCGCGACGCCGCCGCCGACCTCGCCGAACTGCGGGCGCGCGACCTCGAACCCATCGACCTCGTGGCCGTCTCGCTCTACCCCTTCGAGGAGCGCGGCGTGTCGCTCGACGACGCCGGCATGATCGAGGAGATCGACATCGGCGGCGTCGCGCTGCTGCGCGCCGCCGCCAAGAACCACGACGGCGTGCTCGTGCTGCACGACCCCTCGCAGTACGACGCCGTGCTCGACGCGCTGCGCGACGGCGTCGGGCCGGAGTTCCGCCGCGAACTGGCGCTGGCCGCGTTCGCGCGCACCGCGCGCTACGACGCCGCCATCGCCAGCGAACTGGCGCGCCGCATGGGCGCGCCGGGCGAGCCGCCGGCGTTCCATGCCGTGCTGCTCGAGCGCAGCCGCACGCTCCGCTACGGCGAGAACCCGCACCAGCCGGCGGCGCTCTACGCGGCGGCCGGTTCGGCGGCCTCGCTCGCCAGCTGGCGCGAGGGCCGCGAGCTCTCGTACAACAACCTGCTCGACCTCGAAGCGGCGGTGTCGCTGGCCGGCCGGTTCGAGGGCCCCGCGTGCGTCGTCGTCAAGCACAACCAGCCGTGCGGCGCCGCCGTCGCGGCGACGCTCGCGGACGCCTGCACGGCGGCGCTGGCGGCCGACCCGCTGTCGGCCTTCGGAGGCATCGTCGCCGTCAACCGCCCGCTCGATGCCGCCTCAGCGGAACGCCTCGGCACGCTGTTCCTCGAGTGCATCGCGTTCCCGTCCATCCTGCCCGCGGCCGACGAGGCGCTGCGCGGGCGCCGCAACCTGCGCCTGGTGCCGCTGACGGCGGCGGACCTCGCGGGCGGCGCGCCGTGGCGGGTGCGGCCGGTGGGGCCGTGGACGCTGCTGCAGCGCGACGCCGGCGGCGAGCCGCCGCCGTGGCGCACGGTGAGCCGCCGCGCCCCGACCGGCGCCGAGATGGACGGGCTGATGTTCGCCTGGGAGGTGTGCGACGCGGCGAGGAGCAACGCGATCGTGCTCGCCCGCGGCGCCGCGCTCATCGGGCTCGGCAGCGGCCAGACCTCGCGCGTGGACGCGGTGGACGTGGCGCTCATGAAGGCGCGGCGGGCCGGCCGCGGCGCCGCCGGCGCGGTGCTCGCGAGCGACGGCTTCTTCCCGTTCCCCGACGGCGTCACGCACGCGGCCGAGGCCGGCATCCGCGCCATCGTGCAGCCGGGCGGCTCGGTCAAGGACGCCGAGGTCATCGCCGAGGCCGACCGCCTCGGGCTCGCCATGGTGTTCACCGACCGCCGGGTGTTCCGGCATTGAGCGCGATGCCCGCCGGAGGCGAGGCGGCGGCCGCGCCGGTGCCCCACGATGCGCTCGACCTGCACAAGCGGCCGGGGCTCTACCGCGTCTGGCTGGGCCCCGCCGCCGACGACACGCTGCTCGGTCTGCCGCCGGGCTCGCTCCTCTACGTGGGGCGCGGGCGGCGCGTGCGCACCCGTGTCGCCGCGCACGTGGACTCCGGCAGGACCAGCGGCTCGACGTTCCGGCGCGTGCTCGGCGCGGTGCTGCGCGAGCCGCTCGGCCTGACCGCGTGGCTCGGCGACGCCGGCGACCCGCACCTCTACCGCTTCGACCCCGAGGGGGAGGCGCGGCTGACCGCCTGGATCCGCGACCACGTGCGCGTGAGCGTGGAGGTCTCGGCCGAGGCCTTCGCGAGCGAACTCGCCGTGCTCGCGCGCGAGAAACCGCCGCTCAATCTCAAGGACGTCACGCACGCCCTCACCGACCGCGTCACCGCGTTCAAGAACCGCTGCATCGACGAAGCCCGCATGAACGGAGCCCGACTTGCCCCGTGAACTCGTCCTCATCCTCGATTTCGGTTCGCAGTACACGCAGCTGATCGCGCGCAAGGTGCGCGAACTCGGGGTGTTCTCCGAGATCATCCCCGGCAACGCGCCGCTCGACGCCATCCGCGCCAAGCGGCCCAGCGCGCTCATCCTGTCGGGCTCGCCCGCCAGCGGCTATCGCGAGGGCGCGCCGCTGCCCGACCCGGGGCTGTTCGCGCTCAAGAAGCCGCTGCTCGGCATCTGCTACGGCTTCCAGGTGACGCAGCAGCTCATGGGCGGCCGCGTCGCCAAGGCGCAGCACGCCGAGTACGGGCTGGCCACGTTCCTGCTCGACCGGCCCTCGCCGCTGTTCAAGGGCGTGCCCAAGCGCTTCCGCGCCTGGATGAGCCACGGCGACGAGGTGCAGGCGCTGGGGCCCGGCTGGGTCAAGGTCGCGCACACCGCCAACTGCGCGTTCGCCGCCGCCCGGCACGAGACCAAGCCGTTCCACCTCATCCAGTTCCACCCCGAGGTGCACCACTCACCCTACGGCCGCCAGGTGCTCTCCAACTTCCTGTTCGAGGTGGCGGGGCTGAAGGGCGGCTGGAGCATGAAGCACTTCGTGCGCGACGCGCTGCGCGCCATCCGGCTGCAGGTGGGCGACGGGCACGTGCTGTGCGGACTCTCGGGGGGCGTGGACTCGACCGTGGCGGCGACGCTCATCCACCGCGCCATCGGCGACCGCCTGTCGTGCGTGCTGGTGGACCACGGGCTGCTGCGCAAGGACGAGGCCGCCGAGATCGACCGCGAGCTCGGCCAGCGCCGCCACCTGAACCTCAGCATCGTGGACGCGCGCGAGCGCTTCCTCGCCAGGCTGGCCGGCGTCTCCGACCCCGAGGAGAAGCGCAA
>CAZMQP010000144.1:0-6425 GCA_964568385.1 uncultured bacterium | reverse complement strand
CCGTGGTGCTGCGCTCGCGCGGGGGCGATGGCGACGGCTTCGCGCTGCGCCGCGGCCGCGAGCGCGCCGCCGGCGCGCGCTACTCGGTGCGCGCCCTCGAGCACGGCCGGCCGGGGCGCGTGCTCGTCAGCGAGCGCCTCGGCGAGGACGACCTGCTGATCGCGCCGGTCCGCTTCGGCGGCCGCACACGCATCGTGGCGCTGCAGGCGATGCGCGTGCGCGAGGGCGAGCGCGACGCGCGGCTGGCGCCGCTGCGCGCCGCCATGGCCGACGCGGCGCTCGCGCCCGAGGGCGAGCCCCCGTTCGAGGCCGAGGTCACCGACGACTGATCGCCGCGGCCGCTCGCGCCAGCGCCTCCCCGCGGGGCGCTGCCGCGAGCGGCTGGGGCTAGCGCCGGGCGGTGCGGCGGGCGGGCTTCGGCTCGTCGCGCTGCTCGCGGCCGATGCGCGCGAACCGCAGCCACTCCAGCGTCACGAACAGCACCGCGGCCAGCACCGCGATGAGCAGCGCCGACCACGTGCGCGGGAGCGCATCGAGCAGCACCGCGACCCCGGCGAACACCGCCGAGAGCCCCCACAGCGCGTACACGGCGCCGCGATGCGACAGGCCGGCGGCCAGCAGCCGGTGGTGCAGGTGCCCGGTGTCGCCGCGGAACACATGCGCGCCGCTCGCCATCCGCCGCACGAACGCGAGCACGCTGTCGAACAGCGGGATGCCGAGGGCGACGAGCGGCAGCAGCAGCGTGACCGCGGCCGAGCCCTTGCGGTTCTCGAGCAGGCTCAGCGCCGCCAGCGCCAGGCCGAGGAACTGGCTGCCGGTGTCGCCCATGAACACCTTGGCCGGCGGGTGGTTCCACACCAGGAACCCGGCGCAGCCGCCCATGAGCAGCGCCGCCAGGAACATCACGTAGAAGTCGCCGTGCTGCCGCGACACCCACCACAGCGAGGCGCAGGCGATGATGACGACCCCCGCGGCCAGGCCGTCGAGCCCGTCGATCAGGTTGATGGCGTTGGTGATCGCCAGCACCCACAGCACCGTGAGCGGCACGTTCCAGATGCCCGACGGGATCGCGGGCCCGAACGGGTTGGTGAGCACCGGCACGCCGAAGCCGAACGCCACCAGCGTCAGGGCCGCGCACGCCTGCAGCACGAGCTTGACCCATGGGCTGACGCTCCAGCGGTCGTCGGCGAGCCCCAGCGCGAGCACGGGAATCGACGCGCACGTGAAGCCGAGCAGCGGCCGGGGGTCGAACAGCTGCGCCGGGCCCTCGAACAGCCTCGCCACCCAGGCGACCACGAGCACGGCCACGGCGATCGCGAGGCCGCCGAAGCGGGGCATCGGGGTGGTGTGCACGCGCCGCGGCCCCGGCAGGTCCACGGCGCCGGCGTGCAGCGCCAGTCGCCGCGCGAGCGGCGTCAGCGCCCACGCCAGCACGGCGGCGGCGAGTGCGAGCTGCAGGGAGACCGGCATCAGCGCTTCCTCGCGTTGGCCGCCAGCATGAGCCGGGCGCGCAGCATGATGAGCGAGGCGGCCAGCCACTCGGCCACGGGATGCGAGGGGTGGTGCTTGCGCAGGTAGTGGATCATGCCGCGGTGCCGCTCGAGGATGACCTTCTCGGAGACGCGGCCCTTGCTGGCCCCGATGGCGTGCTCGACGGTGGCCGCGGGCACGTAGTCCACGCTCCAGCCCGCCTGCGTGAACCGGCGGCACCAGTCCACGTCCTCGTTGAACATGAAGAACTTCTCGTCCATGCCGCCGACCGCGGAGATCGCCTCGCGCCGCACGCACATGGCCGCGCCCGAGACCCAGTCCACCGAGCGCGGGCTGGCATGATCCCAGTCGCTGAGCAGGTAGCGCCGCGACCACGGATTGCCGGGGAACCATCGCGTCAGCAGGGAGTAGCGGTTGAACAGGAACGTGAGCGGTCCGGGATAGGAGCGCGCGCTCCACTCGAGCGAGCCGTCCGGGTTCACGATGCGCGGCGCGGCGACGGCGCAGCGCGGATGCGCCTCGAGCCAGCCGAGCAGCGCGGCGAGCGCGCCCGGGCGCACGACGCAGTCGGGGTTCAGCACGAGCACGGCCCCGCCCGTGGACTCGGCGATGCCGCGATTGACCGCCCGCGCGTAGCCGAGATTGCCGCCGGTCTCGATCACGCGCACCGAGGGGGCCTCGTGCCGCACCAGGTCGGCGGTGCCGTCGGCGGAGGCGTTGTCGAGCACGAGCACTTCCGCCGCCAGCGCCCCGCGGTCGGCATCGATCGAGCGCAGGCAGGCGAGGATGTGGTCACGCGACTGGTAGGTGACGACGAGGATCGAGAGGACCATGCGGGCCGGGAGGGTGCGAGGCGGAGGGGGCGAGGGCCGGGCGAGTCTAGCATCGCGCTCGCGAGGCGGCGGGCCGCCTGCTCCCGTGGCGGCGGCATCGCCGGACATGACGAAGCCGGATGGGACGGAAGGTCGGTCCGTCGGCATCCGGCTGTCGTCGAATCCGGAACGCGGTCACGAGGTCACGAGCCTCTCCCCACGATTCTCTCCGGGCCCGTTCGCACGCGGGCCGCGCTCCGTACACGATTGTCCGCGAGCGCAGCGCCCGAATGCAACCCCGGAACGGCCGCCCCGCGGCGCAGGCGACCGGGTCGGGCCGGGTCAGTCCGGGGAGCCGGGGGCCGGTCCGGCGAGCCGGTCGCGCCCCTCGAACTCGAGCCGGGCGCCGAGGGCCGCCTCGAGCCAGGCGGTGAGCCGGGCGGCGTGGCTGCCCAGCCAGTACCACTGGCCGCAGGCGAGGCAGGCGCCGAGCGGGCTCCCCGAGCGCACGACCCGGCCCGGGACCTCGCCGTGCGCCTCGAACGCCGACCGCCTCGCCAGCGGGCCGTTGCAGCGCGTGCAGCGCGAGAACGCCGGCCCGGCCGCCGGCCCGGCCGCCACGCACGCCCGCAGCGAGGCGGCGAGGTCGCCGCGCGCGGCCACGATCACGGGCACGTCCCGCCAGCGCCGCGGCTGGCGGCGGCTCAGCGTCAGCACGATGCGGCCGTCGCCCGCGGCCTCCTCGTAGAGTTCCTCGAGCCGGGCGCCGCGCCGCACCTCGACATCGTGCCCGAGCACGCGCAGCCGCCGCGCCAGCGGTTCCAGCGAGGGATCGGTGAGGAAGCGAGGTGTCGGGGTCATGGCGGGACGACCCTAGGGGAGCGCGCGCCGGTCGGCCAGTCGGGCCCCGAACCGGCGAAGGCGGCTCTCCACAGATCGTCATCGGACCGTGGAGATTCCGTTGAACTGATTGTTCCACATAACGTTACGGCATCGCTTCGGCGCGCGGTTCCCGGGCGTCCCGAGTTGCCGGTTGACGGCGGACGATCCGGGCTCCCAATCTGCCGCCCATGACAGGTCCCTTCCGCGACTCCCGGGCGCGTCCCGACGCCCCCGAGTTCGCGACGCTCCGTCTGGACCGGCGGCGCTTCCTCGTGCTGATGGGCGGCGCCGCCGCCTACACGGCACTCGCGCCGACCCTCGGCTGGACCCAGCGCGTGACGCGCGTGCCGCTCCAGCCGTGGACCCTGCCCGACGCCGCCCCGGCGGGCGCCATCGAGCAGGCGCGCGCGCTCATCGCCGCCGCCATCCTGGCGCCGAGCCACTGGAACGCGCAGCCCTGGCGCTTCGAGCTCGACGACGATCTGCTCAAGCTGGTGCACGACCCCTCGCGCGCGCTGCCGGTGTCCGATCCCGACCAGCGCTTCGCCCATCTCTCGCTCGGCGCCGCGCTCGAGAACCTGCTGGTGGCCGCGCGGGCGTGGGGCCTGCAGCCGGTGGTGCAGCACCTGCCCTGGGGCCTCGGCACCCGGCGCGCCACGCCGCTCGTCGCCGCCTCGGTGCGCTGGCAGCCGGGCGGTCCCGTGCGCGACCGGCTGCTGTTCGGCGCCCTCGGCGAGCGGCGCAGCAACGCGCGCGAGTTCGACCGCCGGCCGCTCACGCTGCAGAGCCGCACCCAGCTGCAGGCGCAGGTGTTCGAGGGCGTCAACGCCCACTGGCTCGACGACCGCGGCGCCATCCGCCGGGTCGCCGAACTCTGTCACGACGCCGCCGAGGCCCAGGCGGCCGATCCGCGCCTGACCGGGGAACGCGAGCGGTGGATGCGAGGCGACGACGGCGACGCGCGCCGGCGCGGCGATGGCGTGGCGCTCGAACGCCTCGGCATCGACGGCATGGCGCGCTGGCTCGCCGGCCGCGCCAACCGTCCAGGCGCGTGGCTGCATGGCTGGGCGGCCTCGAGCGTCGCCAACGAGATCGGCGACCGGGTGCGGTCGTCGGGCGCCCTGCTGCTCCTGACCACGCGCCCCGGCGACGGGGACGCGCGCTGGCTGCTCGCGGGACAGAGCTACGAGCGCCTCGCGCTCAAGTCGGCCACGCTCGGCATCGCGCAGCAGCCGCTGACCGGCCCCATCGAGACGCCGCGGCACCGCGACGCGCTGCTGGCGCGATTCGGCGCCGATGCCGGCGAGGAGCCGCTGCTGCTGGTGCGGCTCGGTCATGCCAAGCCGATGACGCCGACGCCACGCCGTGCCGTGGCGCTGGTCAGCACCTACCGCAACAGCTGACCCGCGGGCTGGCGGCGCCAGCACGACCGGCAGAGCCGTGGGGGGGCTCCGCCGGAAGGGTGTCGCCGGGGCGCCTGCGCTGAGTGGGGAGGCCGCCCATCCGATTCACCGGTGCGGAGACTACCGCGCGTGACGTGAACGCCCGATGACGCCCGTCCCACCGTGATGTGAATTCCCCGCAGCCGGACCGCAGCGCGTTCAGCTGCCGCTGACGGTCATCTCGGCGATCAGCAGCGTCGGCGAGGCGACCGCCGCGCGCCACTCCAGGTCGTCGCCCACCGCGGTGATGTCGCGCAGCATGCGCAGGGAGTTGCCGGCCACCGTGACGCCATCCACCGGGTAGGCCTTCTCGCCCTTCTCGATCCACATGCCCTGCGCCTGGTAGGAGTAGTCGCCGGTCACCGGATTGAAGCCGAACGAGCCCGAGTCGTCGTAGTAGAAGCCCCGGTCCACGCGGCGCAGCAGGTCCTCGACCGGCGTTTTTCCGGCCGAGAAGCAGAGATTGTGGTAGCCGGTGCCGGGGGTGGAGGCGAACCCGCGCGAGCCGTTGCCGGTGCTGCGCACGCCGGCGCGGCGCGCGTGGTAGTGGTCGTAGGCGAAGCCGCGGAACAGCCCGGCGTCCACGAGCACGTTGCGCCGGGTGGGCACGCCCTCGCCGTCGTAGGGCGAGGTGCCGAGGCCGCGCGGCATGCGGCCGTCGTCCACGATGGCGACCAGGTTCGAGGCCACCGCCTCGCCGACGCGCCCCTCGAGCCACGAGCGCTTCTGCAGCACCGCCTCGCCGGTCATCGCGTCGTACATCGCGGCCAGCCACGACGCGGCGATGTCGGGGTGCATCACCACCGGCACCTGCGCGGTCGGCACCGTGCGCGCGCCGATGCGCGCCGCGGCGCGGCGCGCGGCCTCGCGCGCGATGGACTCCATGCTGGGCAGGTCGGCGAGGACCCGCCGCGACAGCCCGAACACGCCGCTCTGCTGCTTGGGGCCGTCGGCCGCCAGCGCCACGACCCAGGCGCTGACGCTGGTGCCCGACCAGGCGCGCGCGAGCCCGTGCGAGTTGGCGATCGCGAAATCGCCCTGCGCGCTCGAGACCGCCGAGCCGTCGCAGCGCGTCACGCGCGGGTCGTGTGCCAGCGCGATGCGCTCCAGTTCGAGCGCCATCTCGATCTTGCGCTCGGCGCTCAGCTCGGCCGCCTCGGGGTCGTGGAGCCCGAGGTCGCCCGCGGGCGCCTCGCCCGCCTCCTCCGGCGTCGGCGCGCCCTGGACCGGGTCGGGGGTCGCGAACCGCGCCAGCGCCACGGCGCGCGCCGCCAGGTCGGCCAGGCCGGCGGGCGTGGTGTCGGTGCCGCTGGCGAACCCCACCGCGCCGCCCACGATCGCCCGCACGCCGATCCCCAGCGTGCCGCTCTGCTTGAGGCTCTCGATGGCGCCGCCGTGCACGCGCACCGTGAAGGCGCGCGAGCCCTCGGCGCACGCGTCGGCCACATCGGCGCCCGCACGGCGGGCGAGCGCGACCGCCTGCTCCGCGAGCGCCTGCAGCGCGGCGGGATCCCGGGGCGCGCTCACGCGACCGCCGTTCCGCCGACCGTGATGCCGGAGAAGCGCAGCGTCGGCTGGCCCACGCCCACGGGCTTCCACTGCCCGTCCTTGCCGCACGAGCCCATGGTGCCGTCGATCTCGAGGTCGGACGCGATGCCGTCGATGTAGAGCATGGCGTCGTTGCCGTTGCCGGTGAGCGTCGCGGAGCGCACCGGGTGCGTGAGCAGTCCGTTATCGATATGCCACGCCTCGGTGACGTGGAACGAGAAGTGGCCGTCGGCGGGATTGACCGAGCCGC
>CAZMQP010000143.1:0-6482 GCA_964568385.1 uncultured bacterium | reverse complement strand
GTCGAGCGCCGCGCGGCGCGCCACGGTGAGCAGCCAGGCCTCGGGCGAGGCCGGCACGCCGCGCACCGGCCACACGCGCAGCGCCCGCAGCAGCGCCTCCTGCACCGCCTCCTCGGCCAGTTCGAGGTGCGCCGGGCCCAGCGCGCGCACGAGCACGGCCGTCGTGCGCGCGCTGGAGCGCCGGAACAGCCCGGCGACCTGGGCCTCGACGCCGCTCACATCTCGATCGCGCGCAGTTCCAGCGTGCCGAACTCGAGGTGCGGATGGTCGCCGAGTTCGGCGACGACGGCCTCGTAGGAGGGCGCCTCGAGCAGCCAGTAGCCGCCCAGCACCTCCTTCGACTCGGCGAACGGACCGTCGGTCACCGCGATCCCGCCCTCCTTGCGGCGGATGCACTGGCCCTCGCCGTCCTTGAGCTTGAAGCCGCCCACCATCATGCCGCTCTCCTTCATGCGGCGGCCCCACGCCATGTAGCGCTGGAACACCTCCTGCATCTCGGCGGGCGTCATCGGGGGCATCGGGCGGTCATAGGCGCACAGCATGTACTGGGGCATCACAGCCTCCTCGGATGGGGTCCTCGGGTCCGCCGCAGCTTGCCCGCGGCGGGTCTCCGGCATCAAGACGCGCGAGCGGGGCGGAACTCGACAGGGGCCCGAACGCGCGACGCCCCGGCGCGTCGGGGCGCCGGGGCGTCGTCATCGCGGACGCGGGCGTGCGGCCCGCGCGGGCTCAGCCCTTCTTGGACTTCTTCTTCGCCTTGGGCGGCGTGCCCGCGGCCTTCTTCTTGGCGCGCACGGCCTTGGCCTTCACCTTGCGCTCGGTGACCTTGCGCGGCTTCTTGCGCACGGCCTTCTTCTTGGCGGCCGCCTTGGCGGCCGGAGCGGCCGAGGACGCCGGCTTGCTCGGACGGGCGGCGACGATGCCCATGGGGCGCAGGAGCGAGGCGACCTGCACCGAGGGCTGGGCCCCCTGTGCGATCCACTCCTTCACCCTGGCCTCGTCGATCTTCATCTGCAGCGGCTTGGTCATGGGATCGTACCAGCCGATCATCTCGACGAAACGGCCGTCGCGCTGACGCCGCGAGTCCGCGACCACGATCTTGTAGAAGGGCCGCTTCTTCGCACCGGCCCGCTTCAAACGGATGACGACCGACATCGGGTGGATCCCTCCTCGGAACTGGAGATGGCCGGGGCGACCGCCCCGCGCCGTGTGCACTCTACCGCATCCGCCCCCGGAGCCCCGCGAGTCCGCGCGGGCCCTTCTTGAGGGCCTTCATCATCAGCTTGGCCTGCTCGAACTGCTTGAGCATCTGGTTCACCTCGGGCACCGAGGTGCCGCTGCCCCGGGCGATGCGCTTGCGCCGGCTGCCATCGAGCACCCGCGGGAGCCGGCGCTCCTTCGGGGTCATGCTCAGCAGGATCGCCTCGAACCGCTTGAAGGTGTCCTTCTGCGAACCCAACTGCTCCACCGCCTGCTTCGGGACCCCGGGGAGCATCTTCACGATGTCCTCGAGCGGGCCCATCTTGCGAACGCCCCGGATCTGCGCCAGGAAGTCCTCGAGCGTGAAGTCGGACTTGCGCATGCGATCGGCGAGCGCCTCGGCCTCGTCCGCGGACACCGCCTGCTGCGCCCGCTCGACCAGCCCGACCACGTCGCCCATCCCGAGGATCCGCCCCGCGAGCCGCTGCGCGTCGAAGGCCTCGAGCCCGTCCAGCTTCTCGCCCACCCCGAGGAACAGGATGGGCTTGCCCGTCACCTGCCGGAGGCTCAGCGCGGCGCCGCCGCGTGCGTCCCCGTCCATCTTGCTCAGCACCAGGCCGTCGATGCCGATGCGCTCGGCGAACGTCTGGCCGACCCGCACCGACTCCTGCCCGATCATGCCGTCCACGACCAGGATCACCTGGTGCGCGCGCACGATGCGCTTGAGGTCGGCGAGCTCGGACATGAGCGCGTCGTCGATCTGCAGCCGCCCGGCGGTGTCGAGGACCAGGAAGTCCGCGCCCCGCTGACGCGCCTGCTCGAGCGCGCCGGCCGCGATGTCGCGCGGATCGGCGCCGTCGTCCGCACGCCAGAAGAGCGCCCCGGCCGAGCCCGCGACCCGTTCCAGCTGGTCGATGGCGGCTGGCCGATGGACGTCGGCGCTCACGAGGAGCGTGCGCTTGGACTTGTGCTTCAGCCAGCGCGCGAGCTTCCCCGCGAACGTGGTCTTGCCCGAGCCCTGGAGGCCGGCGAGCAGGACCACCGTCGGCACGAAGGGCGACCCGGCGAGCGTGACCGGGGCATCGCCGAGCAGCTGGACGAGCTCGTCATGGACGATGCCGACCACCTGCTGACCGGGCTTGAGGCTCTTGAGCACCTCTTCGCCGATCGCCCGCTGCTCCACGCGGGCCACGAAGTCCTTCGCGACCGAGACCGGGACGTCCGCCTCGAGCAGCGCTCGCCGCACCTCCCGCAGGCTCTCCCGGATGTTGTCCGGCGTGAGCCGGGCCTGACCCGAGAGATTGCGGATGATGCCCTGGAAACGGTCTGCGAGTGCTTCGAACAAGGGATCCCTTCGGTTGTGCGAGCCGGGGACACTAGCACAGGCCCGGAAGGGCCTGCCAATGCAGGGATTGCCCCCCGCCGCGGGTATCCGGGGGCCGGCTCAGCGCCCGACGGCGATGAATCCGGCCCAGCGCGAGGGGTGCTCGTCCCCGCCTTCCGCGCGGATCGCGGCGAGTCTTGCACGCGAGGCTGCTCGGACCGCCTCGGCCACACCGACCGAGCGGGAGCGAGCTTCGTAGTAGGCGCCCATCCACGCGCTCGCGTCGGCATCCCGCACGGGCCACAGGCTCATCACCAAGTGACCGGCCCCGGCCAGCCGGAACGCGCGTTGGAGCCCGAACACCCCCTCGCCGACGGCGACGTCGCCGGACCCCGTGTCGCATGCGGACAGCACCACCTCGCCGACACCCGCGAGATCGAGGGCCGCGATCTCCTCGCTCGTGAGGATGCCGTCCTCGCCGTCCGGGGCGGTATCGGCGCGACGATTGGCCCCAGCCAGCGCGAGCCCGGCGAGCCGAAGGGGGTGCTCGCGTGCGACGCCGATGCGTTCGGGAAGGTAGATGTCCGCGCGGATCGGCACCGCACGCCGTGGGCGCACCGCGGCCGGCACCAGGCGTCCGACGCCGCGCTGTCCTGGAGCGGCCCCGCAGGCCTCCCCGAGGAAGAAGCCGTGCGTGGCCACATGGATGGAGGACGCGCGGGGAGCGGCCTCCTTGAATGCGGCCTCGGTGGCGTCCCCGCCTGTCAGCCAGAGCGGCGGACGACCACGGGCGGTCAGCCTCCGCACCACATCCTCGCCCTCGGCCCGTGCCCCCGGCAGCGGCTCGAATCGCAGCTGCGCGAAGCTCGCGCACCTCGAGCGCGATCCGCGGAACGCGCCGGGCGCGGTGCGGTGATCCCCGGCTCGATCGAAGTCGGGCGCCCCCACGACGAGCGGCGGACCCGAGTCGGCCGCCGCCGGCGCGAACAGGTCGCGCTCGGAGGAGAGCCGCGTGATCACCTGGGCGCCCTCGACCCACCAGCCACCGCGCCTCCCGGGAAGGATCGAGAAGTCCACCAGGTGCAGAGGCCCGTCGGACACGACATACACGCGCGACGCTCCCTCGACGAGGCCGGTGAGCGGATCCCAGACCATTCGGCGCAGCGCCTCGCCTGCGGCGCGCGCTTGGCGGCGGGTGCCGCCCGGTGCCGCCGCCGCGCGCCAGCGCTGGACGACCGCCGACAGTGCCGCCGCATCCGCGAGCCGGACCGCTTCGACGTCGCGCCCCGGGCGGGCCACCAGCGCCACCACGTGCTCGGCCGGTCCGGAGGGCATGCGGCTCGCCAGGGTTCCGTGCACGACGAACGAAACGAGGGCCTCATCCTGCTGGAGTCCGGAGAGCAGGCGGTCCGCATCGACCGGACGCACGAGCACGCCCTCGCCCGAGGCATCTGCGAGTTCGCGTTCCCATCGGGCCACCGCCACTCGGGAGGCGCTCATCGCCGAGTCCGGACGGATCAGCGCGGTGGGCTCGCGCACCATGGCGCGGGCCAATTCGGCCCGGGCCGCCTGAAGCGAATCGAGTGCGCGGCGGGCCGCGGCGGTGCCGGAGCGGCGCGATTCCCGCGTGCGCGCCGCGATCGTCTCGAGCACCAGACCCCGCGCCGAGGCGACCACGGCAAGCGCCTCGCGACGTTCCGCCGGCGAGAGCCGGCCCGCCGCAGCGAGACTCAGCAGCACGTCCCACCCCAGCCCGTCGCGCCGTGCGACCGACAGCGCCTCGCGCTCCGAGAATCCCGCCGCCAGTGCGAGCAGATCCTCGCGGCGCTGCGCCGCCACCGCGAGCGCCGCCGCGCCCGCCCGCGGATCGTGCGCGGCCGCCAGCGCCCGCGCATGGGTCAACCGCATGCGGGTCACGGCGGGATGGGCGCTCCCATAGCGGGCCGACACCACGTCGATCGCCAGCCCCAGTTCGTCCACCACCTCCGTGGCGCGGCCCGCATCGACGAGGCAGTCTGCCAGGAACCGGGCCGCTTCCGCCTGGTAGGCATCGACCGGCTCGTGTGAGGCGCGGCCGCGCTCGCGCGCCCGACGAGCCCACTCCAGCGCAGCCGCCGTGTCCCCGGACGCTCGCACCGCGTAAGCGCGCGCCAGCACCGTGTAGGAAGTCAGCGTGCTGTCATTCCTGGAGGAGGCGAAGGCGGAGTCCAGACAGGCGTTCGCCTCAGCAGGAGCGCCGAGCGCCGCAAATGCACGGCCCGCCTGCAGGAACGGCTTCGCGTACATCGGGTCACCGAACTCGATGCGTCCTCGCTGCAGCCGAATGGACTCCTGAGAGGCCTCGAGCGCCCCCTCGTGGTCGCCCACGTCGTTGCGGAGTTCCGCAATCGCCGCGTGATTCCGGGCGAGCGCGAGGGAGTCGATCGGCGAATGCGCCAGGGTGAGATCGAACGCCTCCTCGAGATGACGGCGAGCACCCGAGTAGTCGCCGTCGTTGAGCGCCAGGATGCCGAGCGCTCGCACGAAGCGCGGCAGATCGGAGTGCTTCTCCCCGAGGCTGCGCCGGATCACCGCGATCGCCCGTTCACCCTCCGCCCGCGCGCGCGCCGGGTCCCCGTTGGAGAGCAGTTGGGCCGACATCTGGTAGCGCAGGAACGCGGTTCCGAGGTCGTTGGGGCCCCGCTTCAGCTCCTGGATGCGGATCGCCCGCTCGACATAGGGCAGTCCGGACGCACGCCCCTGCTGCTGTCGAAGCGTGGCGATGCCGAACAGCACGGCCGGGAGGTCGACGTGGTCCGGCGGCAGCCGCCGCTCCATCATGGCGAGTGTGACGTGGAGCACCGAGTCGGCCTCTCGCGGCCGTGTGCGGATGCGATGCCACTCGCCCTCGGTGTAGATCGCGCGGAGCAGGAACAGAGAGTCCGGCGCAACCGAGGACCTCGCGATCGCCAGCGCGCGGCGCATCTGCGCGTCGACCACCGCCCGGTCATGCGGCGCGCCGAGCGCAAGGGAGACGTGGTCCAGCATGGCGCAGGCGAGTGAGAGCGAATCCACTCCGGGGCGCGCCGACCATGCCTCGACGATGGCACGAGCGGAATCCGCAGCGGCGATCATCTGCCTCGCCTGGATCAGCGTCCTGAAGGGTTCGCGCCGCTGAGGCGGGCGGTCGCAGGAGTCCGGCGCCCACGAGGCCACGGCTGCGCCGGGACACCATCCGACGAGCAGGAGCCATGCGAGCGCGAACCGCCGACTCATGCGCAAGGGGGTTCTCCGGGTGAGGGACGGACCTCGGGGCGGCCGGTTCATCGAATCACTCCCTCCCCCCCGGCCGCAAGCAGCCCCCCTCGCTAGGGATTGACGAGCGTGAGCCGCCGCACCCAGACGTCGGGCTCCCCGCGCGCGAGCAGGTCGCGCGCGAGCCTCGCCAGCCGGCCCTCGCCCGCCGTCTCCGGTGCGGGCGCGAGGCCGCCGATGCCGCGCAGCGCGGCGATGGTCTCGTCGCCGACGGGCGCGTAGGTCACCGTGCGCCCCGCCTCGGCGGGCGCGAACGCCGCCACGCGCGCCTCGAGCGCGGCCACCGGCCGGCGCGAGGCCACAACCAGCACCTCCTCGCGGCCGCCGGCGCTCGTGACCACCCAATCGAAGGCGCGGCCCTCGAATGTCCCCGGCAGCCGGTGCTCACCGGCTGGCACCGGGTTGGCGAGATCGCCGCCCGGCACCGGGAACAGCGCGAACGTCTCGCCGCGTGCGTCCTCATCGAGCACGTACACGTGCAGCGGCTCGCTGCCGGCGAACTCGAGGTGCAGCTGGTCGCCCGGGGCGATCGCACCCTGGTCGGCGAGCGGCACACGCCGGCCGGCGCGCACGCGCCACAGCACGGCCTCGGCGCGCACGGCGGCAGCCGGTGCGGCGGCCGTGCCCGAGCCGGGCGTGGCCGGCGCGGCGCCGGCCGAAGGCG
>CAZMQP010000142.1:0-6526 GCA_964568385.1 uncultured bacterium | reverse complement strand
GGCCGAGGCGCTGCGGCGCGGCCTGCTGGCGCTGGGCCGCGCCGGCGGCGAGGCGTTCGAGGCGGTGCTGCGCGCCCGCCGGATGCCGCAGACCACGGCGGCCGAGCTTGCCGCCCGCGACGAGGCGCTGACGGCGGCCGACCTCGGTTCGGCCCGGGTGCCGCTCGAGACCGCGCGGGCCTGCCTGCGCGTGGTGGAACTCGCGGAAGTGGCGGCGAGACAGGGGAATGCCAATGCGGTCACGGATGCGGGAGTGGCCGGGCTGCTGGCCCACGCCGCCGGCCACGGCGCCCTGCTCAACGTCGAAATCAACCTGAAGTCGATGGCGTCCTCCGCCGATAAGGACGACATGGTCGCGTCACTTCGGGCGACCCGTGCGGATCTCGACTCCGCCGCGGGGCGCTGCGCTGCGGCCGTTCAGGCAGGCATGATCGCTTGAGGACAGGGACAGACCTTCGTCCGGGCCCCGTGGCGGGGCCGGCAGAGAGCGAGCCAACTTGGAAAAGGCGATCGAGATCAAGCGACGAGCCCAGCGGTGCATCCAGAATGGTGACCTGGATGGCGCGCTGCGGGAGTACGAGAAGCTCGTCTCGGGCGAGGATGCCGATCCCTACAACCATGTCCTGCTGGCCGACCTGCTCTACCGCAAGGGTGAGCAGATCGATGCAGCCGAGCGCTATCTCGCGGCGGTGACCGCCTACGAGCGCGCCTCGCTGTTCAAGAACGCCATCGCCGTCTGCAAGAAGATGCTGCGCCTGTCGCTGTCCCCCGCCAAGGTGCTCAAGCACCTGGCGCAGCTGCACGCACTCGACGGCCTCGCCGGCGAGGCGTCCCTCTATCACGTCCAGTACGCCGAGCAGATGGTGCGCTCGAACGAGCCGGCCGAGGCCGCGGCCGCGCTGCGCGCCGCCTTCGACGTCTGCCAGGACAACATCCGCATCCTCGAGCAGCTCGCCGAGGCCCACCTGATGATGGGGGAGGACGTCGAGGCGGCGCGCACGCTGCAGGAGGCGGGAGCCCACTACCGTTCGGTGGGCCAGGAGGCGGAGGCGCTCCGCGTGCTCGAGCGCGCCGCCCAGATCGACCCGGCCGGACGCTCTGCGGCCCCTGCGGCCGCCACGGCCCCGGCGGCCCCTGCGGCCCCGGTCCGCGAGGTGAGCCACGACGAGCCGCGCGGCCTCGAACTCGATCCCAAGTACCAGTCCATGTTCACGGCGTCCGGCCGCATGGAGGACCTCGAGACCGGACGGCACACGAGCCTGCCCCCGCTGCCCCTGGGCGAGCCCGCCGACGCGCACGAGCGCGCCGCCGAGGAGCCGGCCTTCGCGGCGCCCGAGGCGGCCGAGCCCGCGGCCGAGTGGGACCCCGCGGAGGCGCCGACGCTTCGCTCGCCCGGTGCGCCGATGTCGTTCGAGAAGCCCGATGCCGAACCGGTCGCCGAGGCGGTCGAGCCCGAGCCCGTGGCCGACGCGGCCCCGGCGTTCACGCTCGAGGCCCGCGCGCCCGAGCCCGAGGTTCCGACCTTCACGCTCGAAGCCGACGCGAGCGAGCCCGAGGCGCCGGAGACCGGCCCGATGGTGTTCGAGATCGATGCGTCCGAGGACGAGGCCGAGACGCCGCTGTCGGTCGCGTTCGAGCCCGGCTTCGCCGCGGCCGAGCCCGAGCCCGAGGCGGGGGTCTACGAGATCGAGGCCGAGGACGTGCCGGAGCCCTCGATGGCCCGGGCGCCCGAGCCCGCGGGGCTCGCCTTCGAGTCACCGGCGGCGGCGAGTCCGGATCCGCTGTCGCGCGTCGAGTCCCTGCTCTCGACGGCCCAGGAGCAGTTCCGCGCCGGCGAGCGCGAGGCCGCCTCGGCCACGCTGATGGCGGCGGCCCAGGCCTACGAGTCGCTCGGACGCCTCGACAGCGCGGCGACGATCTACCGCAGTCTCGGCCGCGGCGCCCAGGCCACCGCCGAGCTCATGATGCTCTGGATGGCCAACTGCGAGGCGCGCGGGGATGCCGCCGAGGCCGCCCAGGTCGCCTGCGAGATCGGCGACCGCGCGCTCAACGACGGCGAGGCGGCGCGCGCCCACGAGTGGTTCGAGCGCGCCAAGGCGCTCGATCCCGCCAATGAGACCGCCCGCCGGCGGCTGTCCCGGCTCGATGGCGAGTCGCCCACGGCCGCGCTGCCGGCCCTGCCGCCGGCTCCGGCGATGGAGCCGGGCCGTGTCGAGGTGGCCGTTGGCCGCGCCGAGGCGGTGACGTTCGACCTCTCCGGTCTGCTCGCCGAGTTCCAGCGCGGCGTCGAGGCGCAGCTCTCGGGCGACGCCCAGAGCCACTACGACCTTGGCATGACCTACCGCGAGATGGGGCTGGTCGAGCAGGCGGTCGAGTCGTTCCGCATCTCGGAGATGGACCCGGGGCTCACCGCCCGGTCGCTCGAGATGGTGGGGCGCTGCTTCGCCGACATGGGCCGCTGGGCCGAGGCGACCTTCGAATTCGGCCGCGCCCTGGCCCTGCCGGGGCTGGACGAGGTGGCCATGGCCGAGCTCCGCTACCACCAGGGCATCGCCTTGGTGCATGCTGGCGAGACCATGATGGCACTCCAGGAGTTCGAGAAGGTGGCGGGCGTGCTCGAGGGCTACGAGGACGTGGACGAGCGGATCGCCTCGCTCCGGGACCAGCTCGGGAAGGCGGCATGAGCCCCGGGCGGTCCGCCGAACGCGGCCGCCGCCTCGAGCTGCACGCGCACACGCACTTCAGTGACGGCCAGCTCTCCCCGGCGGAGCTGGTCGCGCGCGCGCTCGAGGTGGAGGTGGACACGCTCGCGATCACCGACCACGACACCGTGGACGGGATCCCGGGCGCGCTCGCCGCGGCGCCCGAGGGATTCACGATCATCCCCGGGATCGAGCTGTCGTCCTCGATGGACGACCTCGATGTGCACATCCTCGGCTACTTCCTCGCCCACGAGGACGCGGCGCTGCGCGCGCGGCTCGAGGGTTTCCGCGAGGAGCGGCGGGACCGCGCCCGCGCCATCGTCAGCCGCCTCGCCGAACTGGGCGCGCCGGTGGACGCCGACGAGGTGCTCGCCAGCGCGGGTCCGGGCGTGGTGGGCCGGCCGCACGTCGCGCAGGCGCTGCTCAAGGCCGGGCACGTGCGCGGCATGGACGAGGCCTTCCAGCGCTATCTCGGACTGCACGCCAGTGCCTACGTGCCGCGGCCCGCGTTCCGCAGCGAGGAGGCCGTGGAGTTGATCCGCGCCGCGGGCGGCTGCGCGGTGCTCGCGCACCCCGGGCAGCAGGTGAGCGTGCGCATGCTCGAACGGCTCGCCGAGGCGGGCCTGGCGGGCGTCGAGATCTGGCATCCCGTGCACGGCACCGCGATCCAGCGGCGCTGGCACGCCGAGGCCGAGCGGCTCGGACTGGTCGCGGCCGGGGGCTCCGACTTCCACGGCCCGCTGCGCGGCGCCGACCTCGGCAGCCAGCCGGTCCCGCGCGCCACGCTCGACGCCCTTCGCGAGCGCGCCGGCCGCTGAGCGCGGGTCCGGGGCGACGGCTGGCGGCCGCAGGCGCCGCGGGATAGGCTGCCGCCGCACCCGACCCCACCCTGACGGAGGCAGCCACCATCCGCCGCATGCTCCTGCCGAGCGCCGCCGTGCTCGCGCTGACCTTCCCGCTGCCCGCCTCCGGCGCCGGAGGCCCCGCGACCGCCGAGGGCCCCGGCACGACGGCCATCCCGGCCGGATTCGCCGCCCCCGGCTCGCCGGCCTGGACGCCCGATGCGGAGTGGCTGGGCGGTCCCGTCCCGGCGCTCGCGGGACTCGCCGCGGGCGGCTGGGACTGGCGCGATCCCTTCGGCAGCGCGCCGCTCGTGTGGCCGGGCCTCGCCGAGGCCGCGCCGCCCGCGGCGTGGGCCGACACGCTGCACCTGCGCGTCGGCGGCCTCGGGGCGGCGCACGGCTTCGGCGCGCCGCTCGCCCGCCGCGAGGCCGGGGTGTCGCGGCCCACGGCGCGCCGGGCGCGCGCGGTGTTCACGGTGCTCAACGGCTCGGCGGCGGTGGACCGCACCGGGCTGCTGCTGGCGCGCGGCGACGAGCGGTCGTGGTTCCGCGGCGGCAGCCACGGCGCGCGCCGCGGCGCGCTCGGTTCGATGGGGCAGTCGGGTGAGCATCTTTGGTTCGCCTCCGGGGGCCTCGTGCGCGGCGACCACGAGACGTGGGGGCGCTACACGCAATCGGGCTTCGGCAACCAGCAGGAGCTGGGCGGCCTGCGCGAGGGCGGCCGCGCCGAGAGCGGCGCGGGCGGATGGACGGTCGCCCGCGGCACCCGGCGCCTGAGCGCCTGGTTCGAGCGCGCGCATGACGGCCGCGACTCGCGCGGCAACGGCGTGGCGTTCGCCGAGTCGCGCCGCGACGCGTCGGAGGACGCGCTCGCGCTCGAGGCCGCCGATTCGCTGGGGTGGGGCCGGCTCATCGCGCGCGCACGCTTCGCGCGTGCGCGCGTCGTACGGGTCACGCCCGAGGCCGCCGAGGTGCGCGAGGCGTGGAGCGCGCGCAGCGGCTGGACCTCGCTCTCGCTCGAGCGGCCTCTGGCCGGCGGCCGGCTCACCGCCTCGCTGGGCGGGGGCCGGCATGATGCCGCGGAGCGCCGCGAGGAGCGGTGGCAACTCGCGCCGAGCGCCGAGTGGAGCCGCTTCGGGAACGACTGGCGCACGCGGCTGTTCGCCGACCGCACGGTGACGCCGGTGTGGAGCGACCTCGCGCCGGGCGTGCCCGCGTTCACGCAGGATGCCTGGCTCGCGGGGGCCGAGGCGGCGGTGGGCTCGCGCCCGGGCGCGTGGGCGGAGGGGCGTCTGGTGGCGGGCCGCGTCGCCCAGCGCGCGACGCTGGTCCGCTATCCCATCCGCGACGTCGCGCTGCGGCTCGGCTGGCAGCGCGACGAGGGCCGCGCGCCGCTGGCGCTCGCGATGGTGGCGGGCGGGCTGCCGTGGGCGCACGGCGCGCTGGATGCGAGCGCCTTCGCGCAGGTGCGGCCCGAGGAGCGCTCGCAGCCGCGGGTCGATCCCGGTTACGGTGGCGTGGCGGGGGCGGAGGGCGCGTTCCGCGCCTTCGCCGGCGACCTCGCCGTGCGGCTGCGGGTGCAGGCGGCGCTGGTCGGAACTCGCGAGGTCGAGTACTCGGCGTACGACGGCGTCGAGCCGCGGACGCTGCCCGCGTACACGACGCTGTCCGCCGCGCTGCAGGCCACGCTCGGCGATGCCACGCTGGGGCTCCGCATGACCAACCTCGAGGACCGCCGCCAGCCGCAGGTGTGGATCGATCCGCTGACGGGAGCGCCCGCGCTCGGCGTCGGCCGGCAGCTCACCTTCGAGATCGTCTGGCCGCTGTTCGACTGACCGCCCCCGCGGGAGCCATCCGATGTGGACACCGGGGGAGCGCCGGGGGGCGCTCATGGTCGCGGCGCTGCTCGCACTGGGCACCCTGCACGATGCATGGCGTTCCGCACGGCCGCCGGCGCCTCCGCCGCCACCCGCCGTGACCGAGGCGCCCGTCGCACGGCCCGGACCCGGGCCGCCCTCCGCCGCCGCGGACTCGGCGCCGGCCGCCGCCACCGACCTCGTGGACCTCAATACGGCGGGGGTGAGGGAATTGGACGCGCTGCCCGGCATCGGCCCGGTGCTGGCCGCGCGTATCCTCGCCGAGCGGCGCCGGCGGGGGGGATTCCGGAGCCCCGAGGACCTGCTGGCGGTGCCGGGCATCGGGCCGCGGCTCTACGAGCGCCTGGCGCCCCGCGTGAGGACCGGGGCGCGGCCCTGAGCGTTGCGTCCTGCAGCCGCCCGGCGCGGCGGCGATGCAGTTTCCGCTTCAGTCCCCCGCGCCTGGATGCCGAAGACCTCCGGGACTCCCGTGTCATCCGGACGCGCGCACGCCGAGTGCGCGCAGTCTGCATGGCCGGGGCGTCGTGACTCCTGCACTCCCCTGCCCGGTGAGGGGCTCACGGCGGCATCCTTGGCCTTCTCGCTCGCGAGGTCCTTCGAGTGGTCGACGACATCGGACAGAAGCTGGTCGAGGCGCGGCTCATCGACGCGAGCGCGCTCGCCAAGGCCGCACTCCAGCAGAAGAGCGCGGGCGGCACGCTGACCGGCAACCTGGTCAAGATCGGTGCGCTCACCGAGGAGGCGCTGCTCGACTTCCTCGCCAAGCTCTTCAACGTCCCCGCCGTGAACCTGGCCAACTTCGAGCCCGATCCCAACCTGACGCGGCTCATCCCCGGCGACGTGGCCACCAAGTTCATGGCGTTGCCCGTCTCCAAGAGCGGGCGCCGGCTCGTCGTGGCGATGGCCAACCCGTCGAACATCTTCGCCATCGACGACATCAAGTTCATCACCGGCTACGAGGTGGAGCCGCACGTCGCCACCGAGGCGAGCGTCAAGAAGGCGCTCGACCGCGCCTACGACTCGGCCGGCACGATGGCCGACGTGATGAAGAACATGGAGGAGGACCTCTCCGTCGTCGAGGAGGAGGACGCGGCCGAGCAGTCCA
>CAZMQP010000141.1:0-6541 GCA_964568385.1 uncultured bacterium | reverse complement strand
GCGCGCGAGTCGGCGCGGGCCCTGCGCGCGCGGCTCGGCCTGCCGGTCCTGCTGCACGACCCGGACCGCTCGCCCAGCATGCCCGCGGGCCCCGAGCCGGAGTTCGGGATCGAACTCGATGACGAACTGCGCGAGGCCGAGGCGGTGATGGTCGTGAGCGCGGTGCGCCGCGGCGCGGCCTTCGGGGACGGCGGCGGCGAGGAACTGCTGATGCCGGGAGCGGCGAGTGCCGCCAGCGCGGCGCGCGGCCGGGCCATCGCCGCCGACGCCGACGGGCGGGCGAGGCTCGCGCGCGCCGCGGCACAGCTGTGCCGCATCGATTACGCGCTGTTGTGGGACGCGGACGACCCCGCGCGCGCCTGGGCGGGCGAGCCGCCCGCCGTGTTCGAGGCCGCGCGGCGTGCGGTCGCGGTCGAACCGCTCTAGAGTCCCCCCATGCATCCCGCCCGCATCCTCGTCATCGGCTCCGGCGGACGTGAGCACGCGCTCGCCTGGCGGCTCGCCCGCGACCCGCATGCCCCGCACGTCGAACTGGCCCCGGGTCACGACGGCGCCGCCCGCGAGTTCCCCGTCCACGCGGTGGGCGAACTCGATGCGGCCGCCCTGGCGGCGCTGTGCGCGGAGCGGGCGTACGACCTGGTCGTGATCGGACCCGAGGCCCCGCTCGCCGCCGGCGTCTCCGACCATCTCGCGCGGGCCGGCGTGCTGGTGTTCGGACCTTCGCGCGAGGCCGCGCGGCTCGAGGCCAGCAAGTGGTTCGCCAAGCAGGTGATGCTTGCCGCCCGGGTGCCGACGGGCCGGGCGGAACGGCACGAGGACGCGGCCTCGGCGCGGCAGGCGCTGCGCCGGTTCGCCCCGCCGTGGGTGATCAAGGCCGACGGCCTCGCCGCCGGCAAGGGCGTGCGCGTGACCGACTCCGAGGCCGAGGCGTCGGCGTTCGTCGGCGAGTGCCTCGAGCAGGACCGCTTCGGTGAGGGCGGCCGTGCGCTGGTGATCGAGGAGCATCTGCGGGGCGAGGAGGTCTCGGTGATGGCGGTGTGCGACGGCGAGGACGCCGTGCTGCTGCCGCCGGCCCGTGACTACAAGCGCGCGCTCGAGGGCGACCTCGGCCCCAACACCGGGGGCATGGGCGCCTACGCCCCCGCGGCCTCGCTCGATGCGGCCGCCGAGGCCGACGTGCGCGAGCGCATCGTGCGGCCCGTGCTGCGCGAACTCGCGGCGCGCGGCACGCCCTATCGCGGCGTGCTCTACTGCGGCCTGATGCTCACGGCGGACGGGCCGCAGGTGATCGAGTTCAACGCCCGCTTCGGCGATCCCGAGACCCAGAGCATCCTGCCGCTGGTGGGCGGATCGCTCTCGACGCTGCTCGCCTCGGCCGCACGCGGCCGGCTCGCTCCCGACAGCGTTTCGCGGCGCGCGGGCGCGGCGGTCACGGTGGCGCTCGTGGCCGAGGGCTACCCGGACGCTCCGCGCGCCGGAGGCCGGCTCGAGGGCCTCGACGAGGCCGCGCGCGCCGCGGACGTGCAGGTGTTCCACGCCGGCACCCGCTGGGACGGCGGCTGGGTCGTGCGCGGCGGCCGTGCGGCCTACCTGACGGCGGTGGCCGACGACCTCGCCGCGGCCCGCGCGCGCGTGATGCGCGCCCGGGCGGGCGTCGGGGGCACGCTCTGGCGCAGCCGCGGCGATATCGCCGCCTCCGTGCAGCCGTCGGAAGCCGCCGGCCGGAGGGGCGCATGAGCGTCGAGGTGCTCCGCATCGATCCGGCGCGGCCCGACCGCGCGGCGCTCGACGCCGCGGCCGAGGCGGTGCTGCGCGGCGGCGTCATCGGGTTCCCGAGCGACACGCTCTACGTGCTCGGCTGTTCGCTGCTCGACGTCTCGGCGGTGGATCTCATCGCGCGCCTCAAGCGGCGCGGGCCGGGCAAGGCCGTCATCTCGCTGATCCCCGAGCCCTCGCAGGCGCAGGGGCTGGCGCTCGTGGTCGGCCCGGTCGCCAAGCGCCTCATGGATGCGTTCTGGCCCGGGCCGCTGTCGCTCATCTTCCTCGCCGCCTCCATCGTGCCCGAGGGGGTGCAGGGCCGCGGCGGTACGGTGGCCCTGCGCTGCCCGCGCGACCCGCTCTGCCAGGCGCTGCTGGCGCGCGTCGGGGGCCCGGTCGTGGCCAGCAGCGCGAATCTGTCGGGGCAGCCTCCCGCCACCACGGCCGACGAGGTCCGAACGTTGTTCGGCAACACGCTCGATCTGATCCTCGACGGCGGCCCGCGCATGCAGGACGTGCCCACCACGCTGGTGGATGTGAGCGGGCCCCGGCCGAAGCTGCTTCGGCGCGGCGCGCTCGAGGTGGACGCGATGCTGGGGGACTTCGAGGACCTGAGCGGCGCCAACGGTTGACCCGCCTTCGGCGGGCCTCCTATCCTCGACCCATGTCCCCGTCCGAGCCCGTGCTCCGCGTCCTGTTCGTCTGCACCGGCAACACGTGCCGGAGCCCGCTCGCGGCTGCGGCGCTGGTGCGGGAGCTGGGGGCGGATGCCGCGCGGGTGCAGGTGTCGTCGGCCGGGACGTCCGCCTGGGAGGGGCAGCCGGCCAGCGAAGGCTCGGTGACCGTCGCCCGCGCCGATGGCGTGGACCTGTCGTCGCACCGCTCGCGCCGCGTCTCGGTCACCGACCTGCGTGCGGCGGACTGGGTGTTCGTGATGGAACCGATGCACCGCATCGCACTCGAGGCCGTCGGCGGGCCGCGGGACCGCGTGCATGTCATCAGTGAGTGGCCCTCCGCGGGCGAGCCGGACCTGCCGGTCTCGGATCCCTTCGGCGGTTCGATCGAAGCTTACGAGGAATGCTGGCGGCGGATCCGCGGCCACGTGCAGCGCATCGCGCCGCACGTGCGCCAGGCGCTGCGTGAACGGATGGCGTCGTAGAGCCCTGACCCCAGAGGTGCCCCGATGGCGATGACCAAGACCGAGAAGATCTGGATGAATGGCCATCTGGTGGCCTGGGAGGACGCCAAGGTGCACGTCCTCTCGCACGCGCTGCACTACGGGTCCAGCGTCTTCGAGGGCATCCGCGCCTACAGGACCCAGCAGGGCCCCGCGGTGTTCCGGCTCGCCGAGCACATGGAGCGGCTGCTCCAGTCGGCCAAGATCTACCGCATGAAGGTGCCCTACACGCAGGAGCAGCTCGAGCGCGCGGTGCTCGACACCATCGCCGTCAACGGGCTCACCGAGTGCTACATCCGGCCGCTGGTCTACCGCGGCTACGCCCATGTCGGGGTGAATCCGATCGGCACCCCCATCGACGTCGCCATCGCGGCCTACCCGTGGGGCAAGTACCTCGGGGACGAGGCGCTGCAGAAGGGCGTCGCGGTCAAGATCGGGTCGTGGGCGCGCATGGCGCCCAACACTCTGCCGGCGCTGGCCTAGGCGTGCGGCAACTACCTCAACTCGCAGTTGCTCAAGCTGGAGGCGGTCGAGGACGGCTACGCCGAGGCGATCGCGCTCGACACGCAGGGCTACGTCAGCGAAGGGAGCGGCGAGAATCTGTTCCTCGTGGTCAAGGGCGAACTGCTCACGCCGCCGCTGCACTCCAGCATCCTCGGCGGCATCACCCGCCAGAGTGTCACCACGCTCGCCGGCGAGCTCGGTCTGCGCGTGCGCGAGGCCGTGATCCCGCGCGAGCTGCTCTACCTGGCCGACGAGCTGTTCTTCACCGGCACCGCGGTCGAGGTGACGCCGGTCACGTCGGTGGACCGCATCCCGGTCGGCGACGGCTCGGTGGGGCCGGTGACGCAGGCCATCCAGAAGGCGTTCTTCGGCATCGTCTCGGGCGAACAGGCCGACCGGCATGGCTGGCTGACCGCCGTGCCGCAGCGCGCCGCGGCCCCGCGCGGCTGATGCGCGTCGCGATCGGCAGCGATCACGCCGGCTACCCGCTCAAGGCGCGGCTGCGGGCCGAGCTCGAGTCGCTCGGCCACGAGGTGGTGGATGTGGGCACGGACGCCGCCGACCGCTCGGTGGACTACCCCGACTTCTCCATTCCCGTCGCCGAGCGCGTGGCGCGCGGCGAGGCCGACCGCGGCGTCGTGGTGTGCGCCACCGGCATCGGCGCCAGCATCGCCGCCAACAAGGTGCCGGGCGCGCGCGCCTCGGTGGTGACGAGCGAGGAAACCGCCCGGCTGACGCGGGCCGACAACGACAGCAACGTCCTCGCGCTGGGCGCGAAGACGGCGCCCAGCCCCGAGGCCGCGCTCGCGTGGCTGCGCACGTGGCTCGACACGCCGTTCGAGGGCGGGCGGCACGCGCGCCGCGTGGACAAGATCCGCGACTACGAGACGAGAGCTACCCGACCCTGAGACCGGCGCCCGGGGGCGCCCTGAGGAGACCCGCGTGTCCACACTCGATGTCCAGGATCCCGTGCTCGCGAAGGCCATCCGGGACGAGGGCGAGCGCCAGCGCTCCACCCTGGAGCTGATCGCGTCCGAGAACTTCGTCAGTCCGGCCGTGCTCGAGGCCGCGGGCTCGCTGCTCACCAACAAGTACGCCGAGGGCCTGCCGGGAAAGCGCTACTACGGCGGCAACGAGTTCGTGGACATCGCCGAGTCGCTGGCCCGTGACCGCGTGTGCCAGCTCTTCGGCGCCGACCACGCCAACGTGCAGCCCCACTCGGGGGCCTCGGCCAACCTCGCCGCCTACCTGGCCGCCTCCGAACCCGGCGACACGCTGCTCGGCATGCGCCTCGCCGACGGCGGGCACCTCACGCACGGCCATCCGGTGTCGGTCACGGGGCGCCTGTGGAAGTCGGTGCAGTACGGCGTCCGCCCCGAGGACGGCCGCCTCGACTACGACGAGATCGAGCGCCTCGCTCGCGAACACCGGCCCCGCCTGCTCGTGGCCGGCGCCAGCGCCTATCCGCGCACCCTCGACTTCGAGCGTTTCGGCCGCATCGCCGAGGAGGTCGGCGCGACGCTCATCGTGGACATGGCCCACATCGCCGGGCTGGTGGCGGCGGGACTCCACCCGAGCCCGGTGCCGCACGCCGGCATCGTCACCAGCACCACCCACAAGACGCTGCGGGGTCCGCGCGGGGGCATCATCCTGTGCCGTGCGGACCTGGCCGAGCGGGTGGACAAGCAGGTGTTCCCGGGACTCCAGGGCGGCCCGCTCATGCACATCATCGCCGCCAAGGCCGCCTGCTTCGGCGAGGCGCTGTCGCCGTCGTTCCGGGACTACGCGCGGCGCGTGGTCGCGAACGCCCGCGTGCTCGGCGAGGCGCTCGTGGCGGCCGGGTTCCCGCTCGTCTCGGGCGGCACCGACACGCACCTGCTGCTGCTCGACCTGCGCGAGCGCGGCCTCACCGGCAAGGCCGCCGAGGAGGCGCTGCACCGCGCCCACATCACGGTGAACAAGAACGCCGTGCCCGGCGATCCGCGCAAGCCGTGGGTCACGAGCGGCATCCGCATCGGCACCCCGGCGCTCACGACGCGCGGCATGGGCGAGGCCGAGATGCGCGCCATCGGCGGCTGGATCGCCCGCGTGCTGTCGGCGCCCGAGGACACGGCCGTGGCGGCCGAGGTGGGCCGCGAGGTGCGCGCCCTGACCTCGGGATTCCCGCTGTTCCAGCCGGAGGCCGAGCGGCCCGCCGCCGCCCCCGGTCGTGCAGGTTGAGCGGCCAGGTGTCGCAGGCTGCACCCGGCGGCGCCGCGCTCGGGGCCGCAGCCCGCTGAAGCGGCGGGGGTTGCCGGTGGCACCGTTCCTGCGTTCCGGAACGTGCCCCGGACCCTTGCGGAGACCCCCGTGCTCGACCTCCTCGCCTTGTCGCTCGTCTCGCGACTCTCCCCCCGCTGGACCCCCGGCGTGACGCTGCACCATCGCGCGCTGGCGCTGGCGGCCGCCGGCGAGACCGCCGCCGCCGAGCGCTACCTTGAGGCGGCCGCGCGCGCCTACCGCGAGGAACTCGCGGTCGAGGCGCTCGCCCGGCTGCGGGTGCACCAGGCCATGATGCGCGTGCGGGCGCAGGGGGGATCGCCGGGGGACTCGCCGCATCTGCTCGCCGTGGTGCAGGGCGTGCAGCGGCTCGACCGGCTCGAACGCCTCCAGCCTCCGCACCGCCTCGACGACGCCCGCGCCGTGCTCGCCGAATGGCTCGAGGACGGACCCGCCGCCCGGGCGGCGTGACCTCGCCCCGGGGTCCTGCGCTATACTGCGCGGCCTCGAGAAGCACCCGCCCACACGACCGGCACCTTCCAGGAAGGAAGTCATGACCGTCGACTCCCAGGCCGCGCGGCGCATCGAACGCGCGGGTGAGACGCTGCAGCGCGTGCGTGACGAGGTCGGCCGCGCCGTCGTCGGCCAGCGCGCGATGGTGGACCGCCTGCTCATCGGACTCCTGACCGGCGGCCATGTGCTGCTCGAGGGCGTGCCCGGGCTGGCCAAGACGCTCGCCGCCAACTCGCTCGCGCAGGCGCTGTCGCTCCGGTTCCGCCGCATCCAGTTCACGCCCGACCTGCTGCCGGCCGACCTGACGGGGACGCTCATCTACAACCCGCG
>CAZMQP010000140.1:5241-6561 GCA_964568385.1 uncultured bacterium | reverse complement strand
CGCGAGACGCGCTGCGACGCCGTCCTGATGGGCGAGGTGTTCATGACCAGCCGCGACCGCGCCGCGACGCTGGCGGGGCTCGCCGCCGCCGCGCGGGGCGGCGCGTGAGCCGCGAACCCGCGGCGAGGGCGCGCACGCGTGTCAAGGTGTGCGGGCTGACCCGGCGCGAGGATGCCCTCTGGGCGGTGCAGTGCGGCGCCGACTGGCTCGGCTTCGTGGTGCTGGGCGAGAGTCCGCGGCGGATCGGCGCGGACGATGCGGCCGCCATCCTGGCGCACACGCCGGGCGTTGCGGGCGTGGCGGTGATGGTGGCCCCCTCGCCCGGGCAGGCGCTCGAACTGGCGCGACGATCCGGCGCCTCGGTGGTGCAGCTGCACGCCGTGGATCCGGCCGGCTGGCCGGCCGACTTCCCGCTGCCGGTGCACTTCGCGGTCGGCGTGGACGCGCGCGGCGTCCTCACCGCGCCGCTGCCCCCCGAACCGCACGTCGTCCACCTCGACACCGCGCACGCCGGGGGCGAGGGCGGCACCGGGCGGACCTTCCCGTGGTCCGCCGCATCGGAACTGGCCCGCGCGCGCCGGGTCGTGCTCGCGGGCGGCCTCGGCCCCGACAACGTGGCGGAGGCCGTGCGCCTCGTGCGACCCTTCGCCGTGGATGCGAGCTCGCGGCTCGAATCGAGCCCGGGCCTCAAGGACCCCGAACGCGTGCGCCGATTCGTGGACGCCGTGCGAGAGTGCGATGAACCCGCCTGACCCCGCCGTGCGAGACGGCCACTTCGGACCCTACGGGGGCCGCTTCGTCCCCGAGACGCTGGTGCACGCGCTCGACGAGCTCACCGCCGCCTACGAGGACGCCCGCGCCGACGCCGCCTTCCAGCAGGCGCTCGCGGACGCGCTGCGCGACTTCGTGGGGCGGCCGACGCCGCTGTTCGAGGCGGTGCGTTTCTCGCAGGCGGCCGGCTGCCGCGTCTGGCTCAAGCGCGAGGACCTGCTCCACACCGGCGCCCACAAGATCAACAACACCGTCGGCCAGTGCCTGCTGGCGCGGCGCATGGGCAAGCCGCGCGTCATCGCCGAGACCGGCGCCGGCCAGCACGGCGTCGCCACCGCCGCCGCCGCCGCGCGATTCGGGCTCGAGTGCGTCGTGTACATGGGCGCCGAGGACGCGCGCCGCCAGCGCCTCAACGTCGAGCGCATGCGGCTGCTGGGCACCGAGGTGCGCGAGGTGGACGCCGGCAGCCGCACGCTCAAGGACGCCATCAACGAGGCGATGCGCGACTGGGTGACGCCGCGCGCGTCCACGCCGACCGCGAAGTGCACC
>CAZMQP010000140.1:0-5231 GCA_964568385.1 uncultured bacterium | reverse complement strand
CTGGGTGACGCACGTGCGCACCACGCACTACGTGCTCGGCTCGGTGCTGGGCCCGCACCCGTTCCCCACCATGGTGCGCGACTTCCATCGCGTGCTGGGGGAGGAGGCGAGAGCGCAGGTGCTGGAGCGCACCGGCCGGCTGCCCGACGTGCTGGTGGCGTGCGTGGGCGGCGGCAGCAACGCGCTCGGGCTCTTCCATGCGTTCCTCGGCGACGCGGGTGTGCGCAAGGTGGGGGTGGAGGCGGCCGGCCATGGGCTCGCCACGCGCCGGCACGCCGCGCGCATCCCCGAGCACAGCGTCGGGGTGCTGCACGGCACCCGCACGCTGGTGCTGCAGGACGAGCATGGCCAGATCCGCGAGACGCACTCCGTCAGCGCGGGGCTCGACTACCCGGCGCTCGGTCCCGAGCACGCGTGGCTGTTCGACCAGGGCCAGGTCGAGTTCTCACACGCCGACGACGCCGAGGCGCTGGCCGCCTTCGAGCTGCTGTCGCGGCGCGAGGGCATCCTGCCGGCGCTCGAGTCCTCGCATGCGCTGGCGTGGGTGCTGCGCGAGGGCGCCGCGCTCGGCGCCTCGGCCGAGGTCGTCGTCAACCTGTCCGGCCGCGGCGACAAGGACGTGGCCGAGGTGCTGCGCGTGACCGGCCGAGGCGCATGAACGCGCTGCGCCTCGTCCACGTCCACGTGCCCGCCACCGACCCCGCGGTGCGCGACACGCTGCTGCTGCTGCACGGCACCGGCGGCGACGAGCGCGACCTGCTGCCGCTGGGGCCGATGGTGGCGCCGGGGGCGGGGTTGCTCAGTCCGCGCGGGGCGGTGCTCGAGCACGGCCGGCCGCGGTTCTTCCGCCGCCTCGCCGCGGGCGTCTTCGACCTCGGCGACCTGCGCGAGCGCACCGAGGAGATGGCGGACTTCGTCGCCGCCGCCGCCATCGAGCACGGCTTCGACCCGGCGCGCGTCACCGCGCTCGGGTTCTCGAACGGCGCCAACCTCGCGGTGAGCCTGCTGCTGCAGCGCCCGGCCACGCTCGCGGGGGCGATCCTGTTCCGTCCGATGCTGCCCTACACGCCCGCCGCCGTGCCCGACCTGAGCGGCCGGCGCGTGCTGGTGGCGCCCGGCGAGGACGACCCGATGGTGCCGCCCGGCGATGCCGGGCGGCTCGCGGAGGTGTTGCGCGGGGCGGGCGCCGACGTCTCGGTCGAGCCCGCCGCGGCCGGGCACGCGCTCATCCGGGCCGACCTCGCGGCCGCGGCGCGGTGGTGGGAGGCGCGCCCGCGGTGAAAGTCCGCGGCCGGTGTGCTATGAATGCCCCCTTGCGTGCGCCCGTAGCTCAATTGGATAGAGCGTCAGCCTCCGGAGCTGAAGGTTACAGGTTCGATCCCTGTCGGGCGCACCATCCCCCTTGCCGCCGCACGCGGCCCCCGGTCCCATGACGCCGCCTGCCGAGGACCGCTTCCGCCCCAACGCCCATCGCGAGATGGCGTCCATGTTCGACGGGGTGTCGAGGCGCTACGACCTGCTCAACCGCCTCATGACGCTCGGGCAGGACGCCGCCTGGCGCGAGGCGATGTGGCGGCGGGTGCCGGAGGACGCCGGCGTCGTGCTCGACCTGTGCACGGGCAGCGGCGTGTCGCTGCCGGGGCTGCGGCGACCCGGCCGCACCCTGCTCGGCATGGACGTCAGCTTCCAGATGCTCGAGGTGGCGCAGGCCGAGGCCGCCGACGGGCACTGGGGCGCGCGGCTCGTGTGCGCCGACGGTTTCCGCCTGCCGCTGCGCGACCGCTCGCTCGATGCCGTCACCGTGGCCTTCGGGGTGCGCAACCTGCGTCCGCGCGAGGCCGCCATGCGCGAACTGGCGCGCGCGCTGGCCCCGGGCGGCGTGCTCGTGGTGCTCGAGGCGACCGCACCGGCTCCGGGGCCGCTGGCGCCCGCGCACGCCTTCTGGCTGCGCCACGTGGTGCCCGCCGCCGGGAGGCTGTCGCCCGATCCCTCGGCCTACCGCTACCTGAGCGAGTCCATCTTCGAGTTCGGCTCCGGACCCGGCTTCGAGCGCTACCTGGCCGCCGCCGGGTTCGTGGTGCGCGAACGCTGCTCCTACCTGCTCGGCGCCACGTCGCTCTGGGTGGCCGAGCGGCTGGGGGAACTGCCCGACTCGACCGCCTCGGGCGTGCAGGCTGCACGCCGCGCCTCGGGCGGAATCCCGCAGCGCTCGGCGGTCGCGGCGGCCGCCGAGGCGCGCGCCGCCGAGGCGCGCGTGTGGCTGGGGGCGCAGGCGGCGGTCGCGGCCGCGCTCGCGGCCGCCTTGATGTGGGCTCTGGCGGTCTGGGCCAAGTCCAACGCGGACTTGCCGTTGAGCCCGCCGCAGCGCATCGCCGGCTGGATCCTGATCGTGGGCGGGATCGTGATCTTCGCGGCCCGCACGGCCTGGCTGGCGCTGCGCCTGACCGCGTCGGGGAGGGGCGGCTGAGGGGACTGGGTGAAGTGGCACAGCCGTTGCCACCTTCCTGTGGGATCCCACCCCACCATTCGACCAGGACCTCCTCCATGCTCGCTCGGGAACACCTGCTCCGCACCTTGATGGGCCTGTCGCGCCACGCGCTCGGCCGTTCGCGTCCCGAGATCCTCGAGGCGACGCTCGAGGCGGCCCTGCGCCTCACCGACGGCGAGGGCGCCTCGGTGGTGCTCGTCAGCGGCCGCCAGGTGGAGCGGGCCTCGCGCGCCGGCGCCCGGCCGGCCGAGCACGAGACGCGCCCGCGCGCGGCCGGCGACGAGCGGCTGCTGCTGGACTCCGACCTGCCGCGCGCGCTGCCCGACCTGCGCGAGAGCCGCCACCGGGCCGCCTTCGCCTGCCCGGGGGTCGAGTCGGGTCCGGTGCTGCTGGTGCCGTTCCGCGTGCGCGAGGGCGAGCAGGGCCACCTCGCCGTGCACCGCCGCCCGGGCGCCGCGCGCTTCCACGGCCGCGACGCGCGCGGACTGGTGCTGCTGTCGGCGTGGCTCGCGGCGGCGCTCGACGGCGTCCGGCTGGCGGGCGACCTCGAGAAGCTCGCCGTCACCGACGACCTGACGCAGGTCTATAACTACCGCTACCTCAAGACCGCCCTGCGCCGCGAGATCAAGCGCGCCGGCCGGTTCCGGCAGCCGCTCGGCCTGCTCATGGTGGACGTGGACAACCTCAAGGCGTACAACGATCGCAATGGCCACATCCGCGGCAGCTTCCTGCTCAAGGAGATCGCGCAGTTGTTCACGCGCCAGGTGCGCTCGTGGGACCTCGTCGCCAAGTACGGCGGCGACGAGTTCACGATCATCCTGCCGCAGACCGCGCGCGAGGGGACGGCGGTGGTGGGGGAGCGCCTGCGCGCGGCCGTCGCGGCGCACGCGTTCCCGCTGGCCGAGCCCGGGCAGATCACGGTGAGCCTCGGCGTCGCGGTGTTCCCCGAGGATGGCGACAGCGCCTCGGCGCTGATCGACGCCTCGGACCGCGCGCTCTACCTGGCCAAGCGGCGCGGCCGCAATCGCATGGAGGGCGGCGAGGCGCAGGCGGCCTAGCGGGCGCGAGTCGGACGTCGTTTTGACCGGTTTCGGAAGTCGCTGATAGCCTGCCGCGCTTCGGCAGGACCACTCTCGGAGGAGGCAGCGTGTCGGAGCGGATCGGGATCTCGGTGGTGGGGACAGGGGACTGGGGCGCGAACCTGGTGCGGAACTTCGCGAATCTCCCCGGGGCCCGTCTCGTGTCGGTGTGCGACGCGGATCCCAAGCGGCTGGCGAAGACCGCGGCCCAGTATCCCGGCGTCCGCGCCGTGGACGACGTCGCGGAGGTCGCCTCCGACCCCGAGGTCCAGGGCGTCGTCGTCGCCTCCTCGGCGGTGAGCCACTACCCGCTCGCCAAGGCGCTGCTCGAGGCCGGCAAGGACGTGTACGTCGAGAAGCCGATCACGCTCGAGGTGGAGCACGCCGAGACGCTGTGCCGGATCGCGAAGGAGAAGGGCCGCATCCTGATGGTCGGCCACCTGCTCCTCTACCACCCGGCCGTCACCTACATGAAGAAGCTGATCGACGACGGCGTGATCGGCGACGTCTTCTACGTGCTGTGCCAGCGCGTCAACCTCGGCAAGGTGCGCAAGGACGAGAACGCGCTGTGGAGCTTCGCGCCCCACGACCTCTCGGTGGTGCTGCACCTGCTCGGCGCCGAGCCGGTGGACGTGGTCGCGCGCGGCGCGGCGTTCCTGCAGGAGGGCGTCGAGGACGTGGTGTTCGTGGACCTGCGATTCCCCAACGGCAAGATGGCCCACGTGCACGTGTCGTGGCTCGACCCGCACAAGGAGCGCAAGGTCACGGTGGTGGGCTCCAAGAAGATGGTCGTGTTCGACGACATGGCCCCGAGCGAGAAGATCACCATCTACGACAAGGGCGTGGACCGCGCCGGCGAGGTGGTGTCGTACGGCGAGATGCTCACCATCCGCAGCGGCGACATCCTGATCCCCAAGGTGCCGGCCCAGGAGCCGCTGCGGCTCGAGTGCCTGCACTTCGTGGAGTGCATTCGCGAGCGCAAGCGCCCGCTGACCGACGGCGTCGGCGGACTGCGCGTGGTCAAGGTGCTGGATGCGGCGCAGCGCTCGCTCAAGAGCGGCGGCGCGCCGGTGGCGATCGCGCCGCTGCCGCAGGAGGTCGCGTGACGAGCATCGTGCATCCGAGCGCCCGCCTCGGCGAGGGCACCACGCTGGGCGAGTTCTGCGTCATCGGCGCCGGCGTGGTGCTCGGCAAGGGCTGCCGCGTCGGGCATCACGTGGTGATCCACGAGGACACCGTGGTCGGCGACCACGTCCGCATCGACGACCACGCCTCGCTGGGCAAGCGGCCCATGAAGGCGGCCAACTCGGCGACCACCAAGGACCAGGAGCTGCCGCCGCTGTCGGTCGGGGATCTCTGCATCGTCGGCACCGGCGTCGTGCTCTACCGCGGCGCCGCCATCGACCCCAAGGTGCTGATGGCGGACCTGTGCACCGTGCGCGAGAACGTCACCATCGGGCGCGGCACCATCGTCGGGCGCGGCGTCACGGTGGAGAACTTCTGCACCGTCGGTCGGTTCTGCAAGCTCGAGAGCGAGTGCTACCTGACCGCCTACTCCACGCTCGAGGACCGCGTCTTCATCGCGCCCGGCGTGGTGACCTCCAACGACAACTTCGTCGGCCGCACGCAGGAGCGCTTCAAGCACTTCAAGGGCGTCACGGTGC
>CAZMQP010000139.1:0-6581 GCA_964568385.1 uncultured bacterium | reverse complement strand
CGCGGCGTGAGCGTGCCCGTCTCGAACCGGGCGTCGGCGGGCGAGGCCTCGCGCTGCTCGGCGGCGGTGCCGCGGCGCGAGCGTTCGCGCGCCGCGACCGGCTTGCCCGCGTCGGCCTCGGCGACGCCGTCACTGCCCGCCAACTGCTCGAGCCGCCGGATCTCCCAGCGCCTGGCGAACGCGAGCAGCGCCTCCTTGCGCACCGGCGCGCACGGCAGATCGTCCAGCGTGAGCGCCAGGTCGAGATCGTGCTTGAGCGTGGCCAGCTCGCGCGAGAGGAACGCGAGCGCCTTGTGCTCGGCCAGCTTCTTCTTGAGCGCCGGCTTGGCGACCTCGTCCAGCCGGTCGTAGAGCGCCTCGAGCGAGCCGAAGGTGCGCATCAGTTCGGTGGCCGTCTTCTCGCCCACCCCCTTGACACCCGGGATGTTGTCGGAGGAGTCGCCCATCAGCGCCAGCACGTCGCGGATGTGCTCGGGGCCCACGCTCCACTTCTCGCGCACCGCGTCGGGGTCCATGCGCGCGTAGTCGTCCCCTCGGCCCGCCGGCGCCAGCACCGTGACCGGCCCGCCCACCACCTGCAGCATGTCCTTGTCCCCGGTGATCAGGATCACCTCGTCGCCCGCCGCCGCGCCCATGGCCGCGAGCGTGGCCATGACGTCGTCGGCCTCCATGCCCGGCTTCTCGATGACGGGCAGCCCCATGAGCTGCGCCATCTCCTCGATCGGGTCGAGCTGGTCCTTGAGCTCGTCCGGCATCGGCGGGCGCTGCGCCTTGTACTGGTCGTAGAGCTCGTGGCGGAACGTGGGGCCGGGCCCGTCCCATGCCATCGCCCAGCGGTCGGGGGCGAGTTCCCGGCGGAAGCGCATGATCAGGTTGGCCATGCCGAAGATGGCCGACGTGTTCTCGCCCTTGGAGTTCCGCAGCGGCCGCGAGATGAACGCGTAGTACGCGCGGTAGGCGAGTCCCAGTGCGTCCAGCACCACGAGGCGCGCCATGTCAGTCCCTTGCGCTCACCACCGCCAGCAGCTGCCAGAGCCGCGGCAGCCGGAGGTGGCGGGTGTAGTGGCCGGGGAACGCCCGCCACTCGTGCACGCGGTAGCGGCGCGACAGGTCCCACGGGAGCCAGCCGCTGCGGTGGGTCTCGAACGGCATGCCGGGAATCTCCTGCGGCCGGAACCCCCAGGGCGTGGTGATGAGCACGCGGCGGCAGCGGCGCACGAGCTGGTCGGTGAGCGCGTACGCCTCGGGCTTGTCGAGATGCTCGATCACGTCGAGGAAGAGCGCCAGGTCATAGACGGGCGCGTCCTGCGGCAGCAGCGTGTCGATCCGGCGCAGGTCGCCCAGGTAGACGTGGTCGTAGACGGGATAGCGCGGCGCGTTGGCGTCGATCGCATCGACCCGCGTGACCGGCGCGTACTCCCGTGCGAGCACGCCGTACTTGCCGTAGCCCGCCCCCACATCGAGCACCGTGTGCGGCGCGAGGCGCGCGATGACCTCGACCACCTTGGGGATCTGGACGTACTCGGAGGTGGGCATCGCGGATCCCCGGCGCGCGGCGCCCCATGCGCGGCGTGCGAACGCGCACCGTAGGCGGCGCGCGCCGAGAGGGTCAAGAGCGCCCGGGCACGCCCCTCACCTCGCCACGATCAGCCGCACCACACGCGTCTCGCCGCCCGCCGTCAGGCGCGCCACGTAGGCGCCGGGAGCGAGCGGATCCGACTGCGCGCCCCGCGCCGGCCACTCCAGCCGATGCGCCCCGGCCGCGCGCGGCCCCGCGACCGGCGTCGCCAGCCGCCGCCCCGCGATGTCGAACACCTCCAGCTTCACCTCGGCGCCCTCCGGCAGCGTGTACTCGATCGTGGCCCGCTCGCTCACCGGGTTGGCGATGCTCAGCGTCAGGGTCATGGCGTCCTCGGGAGGGAGCGTGATCGGGGAGGTCGTGCGCGTGCCGGAGGCGGTGCGCCAGCTCAGGCGGTAGGCCAGTGCGGCCTGCGGGGAGAGCCCGCACTCGCGCCACCTCACCCGGCCCTCGCCGTCGGCGAACAGCCGGGCGAGTGGCGCCCACGAGCCGCCATCGTGCGAGCGTTCGAGCTCGAAGCCGACCCCGGCCGACTCGGTGGTGCGCCACTCGAGCTCGGCGCAGCCCCCCTGCCTCGCGCCCGAGACCGCCGTGACCGCGATGGCCGTGACCGCGCCCCCCAGGGTGCCGTCCGCGTTGATGTGCTGCGCGTAGATGTCGACGTTGGTGACGCCGTTCCGCTCATCCTCCCAGGCGACGAAAGCGCCTCCCGAGCCATCGTGGGCGAGACTCGGGCTGGTCTGATTGCCCAGGGCCGAACACACCAGCACCCCCGTCGGCCCCCAGAGCAACTCTCCACTTGAGCCGAAACGCTGGGCGACGATGTTGGTGTTGAGCCCATCCGACGGATCCTCGCGAAGCCCGACACCAAGCCCGCCGAGCGATCCGTCACTCGCGGTGAATCGGACCAGGTCGTTCGGAACAACCCGAACTCCTTCGGCTCCCCAGCGTGGAACACCGGAAGCGTCGTAACGCTGCGCCCACGTTCCCCGCCCCACCGAGGATTTCCAGAAGGTCAGGTAGAAGTCCCCGGAGTCCCGCGGGACGACTCCAGTGAATCGTCTGACGGCCGGCCCCGGCCCGACACCTCGCCCAGACTCCCAGCCCGGGTAGGGCTGCGCATCGGGCATCAGGCGCAGTAGTGTCAGGTCGTTCGCGGAGAGAGCACGAGTGTCTCGGATCACGATGATGCAGCCGTCGGCTGAATCCGGAAGCACCGCGAGAGCCTCGACTTGTCCGTTCGCATTGCCGTTCCCGTCGAGGATTTTAGCGCCCGTTGGCCCCCACTGTGGCACCCCGGCGCTGGAGATCCGTTGCGCGAACAGGTCCTGATCGAATCGGAACGCAGGATCCTCTCGCGTGTCCACCCACACGGCCACCACAGAGCCATCGCGAAGCACGCCCATGCTCTGAAGGAATCGATCTCCCTCGAGGGTCGGGCATGCAGCCACCTCTTGCCCCCAGGGCGTCACCCCAGTCGAGTCGATCCTTGAGACGTGGATGTCCCGGCGCCTGAACGGAACATCATGGTGTCGCCCCGACGCCACCGTGAGCACTCCGTCGGGCCCGAGGTGTGCGCGTATCTCGGATGCGCCCCCATTGGCGGGATCGACCATCAACCGATCGCCACCGTCCATCCGCATCGCGCTTCCGAGATCGTCGAATCGCTGCGCCCTGACGGTGAAGTCCAGGGAGTCGGTTCCGGGGACCAGTGGACCGGAGTTCCAGACCGCAACGAAACCGGTGCCGCCAGTAGGGAATACCGTCGCATTGTCCCACTGAGTCGCAGTCAACGGTTCGACTCGAACCCCGCCTGCCGCGGACCCAGGCAGCGGCAGGCCGAAGCGATCGAGCCCGAGTCGGTGGATGCGAGAGGGTAGTTGCCCGCTCTGTCGCCACAGGACGTGAACGCCTCCCTCACGAACCGCCACCACTCGAGGCAACGACTGACTGCCCAGCGAGTCGGCGATGGCCACGTTCTGAGCCGGGTCACTCGGCCAGGCGAGTACGCTTGCTCCTGAGCAGGTCATGAGCAAGCAGGCGATGAAGGCTGCACGCCCACTCGAGCAGGATGGAGAGCACCTGACCGAGTGGCGCCTCACGAGAGGTCCTTGAGCGATACCCAAGAGCCACCGTAGCGGATCTCCAGGTGCTCGGTGGTCGAGTTGATGATCATCTCGCCGTTGACCCAGTCCTCCCGCGCATCCCTCTCGGACGAGGTCAGAACCGGGCAGGTGTTCGCGAGGCGCCAGCCGGAGTCCCGGCCACCCCAGAAGGACATCAACGCAGCAGCCGCAGGCGAGGATCCGCCGAGAGCCAATTGGACCATGGCCATCGATCCGTTCTGCCGCAGCATCGCGCCTCCGGGCGCGCCTCCCGTTTGGAGTTCGTTCAGATCCGAGACAGGCAACTTGATGGCATCAGGGCCGATGAGAGTGGACTTGTGCGGGGTCGTGGCAATCGCCAAGGAGTGCGGAGATCCATCCCAGACCAGGCCATTGCCCAGGATGACAAGGGCGGCATTGGCATTGGTGTTGGCGGCGCCGTTCAGCACAATCGGTGTCGAATCGATGTACTCCTCATTCGCGAGGACCGACGTCGTGGAGAAGACAAACGGTGACTCAAGGCAGAAGCCGGAAACTCCTCCTGCATCGCAGTGGATGAGCTTCAGTAGACCGCCGTTGTTGCCACCTCCCCTCGCCATGTGCAGTCGGACGAGGTTCACACTCTGGTTGGCCGGCACGCCCTCGACCGCTGCCACATGGATGAAGTACTGCGGCCAGTAGTGGGAGAGCCCTGTTGCATTCGGCTGCGGATCGTTCTCGAACCAGCACGTCTCGAACGTCGTGCTCTGGCAGCCGACGAGGCGCACCCACGGGTTGAACCCGCTGGTCGGAGCCGGCGGGCTGTACCCCTCGAACGTCGTGTTGCGGAAGATCGCCCCGACGGTCTTGCGGAGATACGCATAGAACCGCGTCGCGAAGTTGCCCTGGTCGCCCACGTGCAGGAACGCGCAGTTGTCGAAGAACAACGTCGTGCAGCCGCCGCCCGTGAACAGCGCGCCGTACTTGCGAGAGCCGGTCACTCGCACGCGGCGCAGGTCCACCCAGAACGACAGGGTCTCGTTGTCGACTCGCCCGGGCTCCGGCTGAGGAGCCGGCGGCGTGCCCACAAGGCTGGAGGTCTCCCCGAACCCCGGGATCGTCACCCCCCAGCCCGGTGAATCCAGGATGTGCACGTCCTCGATGAGCATGCCCTTGAGCGGCGCGTTGCCGTACTTGGCGTGCTCGGTCGCCGTCGTGCTGGTGCCCGGGTGCGGGTGCGCGTCGGTGATCGCCCGCCGGCCGATGAACACGCCGTAGCCCTGGTCCTCCGAGGAGGCATCGCCGGAGGCGTCCATGCGCAGCGACACCATGCGCAGGCTCGAGTGGTCCCCCCGCATGCGCACCATGCCGGTGTTGGTGGTCCACCGCAGCACCGTGCTCGGGCGCGCCTCCATCTGCGCGCCCTCGCCCACGATGTGGCACGGCCGGTCGCACGGCGTGTACAGCGTCTGCGTCAGCGTGTACTCGCCCGCCGGGATGAACACCGTGCCGCCCTCGGCCGGCAGCGAGTCGATCGCCGCCTGGATGCTCGCGTAGTCGTTCACGTTGCGCCAGGTCTCGCCCTCTCGGCGCCAGCCCACCGGCTTGTCCGTGTACATCCGCGGCGAGGACAGCCCGCCGCCGCTCACCACGAAGTCCACCGTCTTCGTCCCGGTGAAGAACCACACGTAGCCGAGCGAGTCCACTGTGGGCGTCGAGAGTGCCTGCTGCCCGCGCGGGTCCTTGAACAGCGCGGGGTGTCCGGTGGTCGGCCGCAGCCGGTCCCCCACCGCCAGCGCGGTGAACCCGCCGATGTTCTGCAGCTGCATCGACCGCCGGTCCGGCGCGATCGACACCACCAGCAGCTCGATCGCGTCGTCGAAGTTGGCGAGCAGCACCTCGCCCACCTCGATCAGTCCGCAGTCGTGCACGTCGACGGTCGTCGTGTCCTGTTCGTACAGCGTCGCCTGCGTGCGCACCGTCGCGCCCTGGCGCGTCACCGCGAGCGTGGCACCGGTGAGCGGGATCTGGGCGTCGTCACTTCCGGACTTCGGCTTGAACAGGTACGTTTCGTAGCGGCGCAGTTCGAGATCGGGCATCGGGGTCCTCGTGCGGTGCGGGGTGCGTGAGGGGGATGCGATTCCGGTCTGCGGGACACCCGGACGATGGAACGTGCCCCCCCCCCTATGCAAGAGGAAAATCACAATCCCGTAGCGCGATGCGCGCGACCGGGTTCCCTCAATCCTCCCGCGCCGCCACGAGCGCGGCCCTCACCTCGCCACGATCATGCGCTGCACCAGCGTCCCCTCGCCCGCGGTCAGGCGCAGCACGTAGGCGCCCGAGGCGAGCGGCTGGCCGGCGGCATCGCGCGGCTCCCACTCCAGCCGGTACTGGCCCGCCTCGCGCAGCCCCGAGGCCGGTGTCGCCACCCGCCGCCCCGCGATGTCGAACACCTCGAGCCGCACCTGCGCGCGCACCGGCAGCGAGAACTCGACCGCCGCGCGGTCGGTGACGGGATTGAGCACTTGGAGCGACCACGTCATGGGCACCTCGGCGAGGAGGGTGAAGGGCGTGGAGAACCGCGGGCCGGTCGGCGTGTCCCACTCGAGCCGATAGGCGATGCGCGACGCGCCCGAGAGCCCGCACTCGCTCCAGCGGACGCGCCCGAGCCCATCGGGGAACTGCCGCGACACGCTCCGCCAGGGCGCGCCGTCGTCCGAACGCTGCACATCGAACGACGTCCCCGCCGACTCGGTGGTGGACCACTCGACCTGGGCGCAGCCGTCGCGGCGGGCCCCCGAGACCGCGGCCACCGAGATCGCCGTGACCGCGCCGCCCAGCGTGCCGTCGGCGTTGATGTGCTGGGCGTAGATGTCCACCTCGGGCGGCCCGGCCCGCTGGTCCTCCCACACGACGAA
>CAZMQP010000138.1:0-6596 GCA_964568385.1 uncultured bacterium | reverse complement strand
CCGACGACCGCCGCGACGAACGCCTTGAGCCCGGGCATGATGCCCATGAGCGGCTCGATCTTGGGACTCTGCAGCGCCACCAGCACGCCGGCGGCGGCGGCCAGCGCCGAGCCGATGATGAACGTGAAGGTGATGATGCGGTCCACCGAGATCCCCATCAGCGCCGCGGCGCTGTGGCTGTGCGACACGGCCTGCATCGCCTTGCCCACCTTGGTGTGCAGCACGAGCATGCGCAGCCCGAACATCAGCACCAGCGACACGACGATCACGATCAGCTGCTGGTTCGAGACCACGACCCCGGCGCCCAGCTCGATGTTGCGGGACGGGATGATCTGCGGGAAGAACTTGGGATCCGCCCCGAAGATCAGCAGTCCCGCGTTCTCGATCAGCAGCGACACGCCGATGGCGGTGATCAGCGCCGCCAGGCGCGCGCTGCGCCGCAGCGGCTTGTAGGCGAGCTGCTCGATCAGCATGCCGATCACGGCGCAGATCGCCATGCTGACCACGAGCACCAGCAGCGCCTTGAGCGGGCTCGGGTCCTCGGCCGCCCGGAACCACTTGGTGGCGTAGAGCCCCATGAACGCGCCCAGCATGTAGACATCCCCGTGCGCGAAATTGATGAGGCGCAGGATGCCGTACACCATGGTGTAGCCGAGCGCGATCAGGGCGTAGACGCTGCCCCAGGTGATGCCGTTGACCAGCTGCTGCAGGAACTCGGACAAGGCGGACCTAGGGGTTGACCGTGGTGTTGTACACCTTCTGGCCGCCCTTGATCTCGATGACCACCGCCGACTTGGTGGCGTTGCGCATCGCGTCGAGGGTGATGTTGCCGGTGACGCCCGGGTAGCCGTTGGTCGAGGCGATCAGGTCGCGCAGGCGCTTGAGCGCCTCGGCGCGCTCCGGGCTGCCCGTCTTGGCGGAGCCGAGCGCCTGGAACAGCGCGTCGTTCTCGCGGTGCATCGTCTCGAGGTGGGTGAACAGCACCATGGCCGCGTCGTAGGCGAGCCCGGCGATGGCGTCGGGTTCCTTGCCGAACTTGGCCTTGAAGGCCTTGAGCCACTCCTGCAGGCGCGGGTCCGGGTTGTCCACGGCGAAGTGGTTCGAGTAGTAGGAGCCGTTCAGGGCCTCGCCGCCGATCGAGATCAGCTGCTCGCTCTCCCAGCCGTCACCGCCCAGGATGGGCATGGTCAGGCCGAGTTCGCGCGCCTTGCGGGCGATCAGGCCGACCTCGGTGTAGTAGCCGGGGATGAAGATGGCCTCGGGCTTCTTGGCCTTGATGGCGGTGAGCTGGGCGCTGAAGTCCTGGTCGCCGGCCGCGTAGGCCTGCTCGGCCACGATGGTGCCGCCGGCGGCGGTGAATGCCTCGGTGAAGAACTGCGTCAGGCCGACCGAGTAGTCGCTCTTGACGTCCTTGAGCACCGCCACCTGCTTGAGACCCAGGTTCTGCGAGGCGAACTTGGCCATCACCGTGCCCTGGAACGGGTCGATGAAGCACATGCGGAAGATGAAGTCGCCGACCTCGGTGACGCGCGGGTTGGTGGAACTGGGCGAGATCATCGGCACGCCGGCCTGCTGGCAGATGGGCGCGGCCGCGAGCGAACGCGAGCTGGCCACTTCGCCGAGCACCGCGATGACGCGGTCCTGGTTGACCAGCTTCTGCACCACCGTCGCGGCCTCCTCGGGCCGGCCCTGGTCGTCCTCGACCACGACGCGCACCGGCAGGCCGCCGATCTGGCCCTGCGACTGCGCCTGCAGGTCAGCCAGCGCCAGCTCGACGCCCATCTTGGTGGACTGCCCGAACGTGGCGTCGCTGCCGGTGAGGGAGCCGTACTCACCGATGACCAGTTCGTTCTTGGCGGCGCCGCCGCCGCCGCCGCCGCAGCCCGAGACCACCGCCAGCATGAGGGCGAGGGCGAGACCGAGCCCGATGCGCTGCTGCATGACTGCCTCCTTGGGGAAGCCGACGATTCGTCGGGCTGCGGGGGCGGCGCGCACGAGGCGAGCGTCCCGGGAGCCCGTTCGGACTCGGGCGAGGGTCGCCCGGTGGGCCGGAAGGACGGGGAGAGTTAGCACGCACGCGAGCGCGCCCGCAAGGCCGAACCGCTTCGGACATCGGCGTTTGCCGCCGTGCGGCGGGAGCCTGTAGCGTGCCCGCATGCGCTCGCGGCCCGCAGGGAGGCGTTGGTCGTCACACCGGGCTCGGACCCCGGCCCGCCCGGCCGCGGCGGCCGTCCTGGCCGCCGCGCTCCTCGCCGCCGCCGCCGGCTGCGGACGGCCTCCCGGGCCGAGTCCGGCGCTCGCGCCGCCGGCCCCGGCGGCCCGCGCCCCAAGGCCCGGCTACATCGCCCGCGTGGACTCGCTGCCGGCGCGGCCCGAGGGGCTTCTCGCCGGACGCCGCATCGCGCTCGATCCCGGCCACGGCGGCTGGTTCCGCGGCGCGCTCGGGGTCGGCGGCCTGACCGAGGCCGAGGTCAATCTGGGCGTGTCCCTGCGCCTCGCCGCGCTGCTGCGCGCCGCCGGCGCCGAGGTGCTGCTGACGCGCGAGACCGACCGCGACTTCCTCACGCCGGCCGACAGTTCGCTGCGCGCCGATCTCGCCGAGCGCGTGCGCCTCGCCAACGCCTGGAAGCCGGACGTGTTCCTCTCGGTGCACCACAACGCCGATCCCGGTGCGCGGCACGACGTCAACGAGACGCAGGTCTATCACGCGCTCGGCGACGACGGCCCGGCGCTCGAGATGGCCGAGGACGTGCACCGGTCGCTGACGCGCAACCTCGGCATCGAGATCTCGCGGCTGATCCCGGGCAATTTCTTCGTGGTGCGCCACAGCGAGGCGCCGGCGCTGCTGAGCGAGGCCAGCCACATCACCTACCCGCCCACCGAGGCGCGGCTGCGCGAGCCCTCGGGCCAGCAGCTCGAGGCCGAGGCGCTCTACCTGGGATTGCTGCGCTACTTCGCGCGCCGCGCGCCCGGGATCGCCGCCGTGCGCGTGGACGGCGCCACGGCGGGCGACTCCGCCATGATCGTGACGACCGGCCGGCCCGAGATCGAGGCCGACGTGCGCGGCGCGGCGGACGCGGTCGACCTGCGCCTGAACGGCCGGGCGCTCGCCCCCGAGCGGAGCGGCTCGCGCGTGCGCTGGCGCCCGGCCGAGCCGCTCGCCCACGGGGCGCACGAGCTGACGCTGCGCGCCCGGCTCGCCGGCGAGGGCACCTCGCGCACGCGGCGCGTGCTGCTGCGCGTCACCAAGCCCGCGCACCGGCTCGCGGCCGACACGCCGCGGCAGGCCGGCTGGCGCCGGGGGGAACCGGTCGCGCTGCGCGTGCGCGTGCTCGACCGCGACGGCCTGGCGATGGCGGACAGCGCCCGTGTGCGCGTGCGCACCCGCGGCGCCTCGCCCGCCGACACGCTGGTGATCGTGGCGGAGGGCGAGGCGCGCGCCACGGTGTGGCCTGCGGACAACGCCCGCGCCGGCGGGGCGATCGCCTTCGAGGTGACGCTCGAACACTCGTCCGCGGTGCCCGCCGTGCGCCTGCGGCTCGCTCCGGCGGCCGCCGACGCGCCGCGCACGGCGATCCTGACGACGTGGCCGGACGGGACGCCGTGGCGCGGCCGAGTCCCCGAAGCGGCGCGCAGCTGGCTCGACCGCGACGGCTTCGTGACCGGGCCTTCGCCCGGCCGGCCGTGGCGCCAGCCGGCGCTCGCAGGGCATCGCGCGGCGGGTGCGGCGGAGGCATGGCCGCCGCGCGTCGTGGCGATCGCCGATGGCGTCTTCCACGGCCGGCGCATCGCGCTCGACCCCGAGGGCGGCGGGGACGACGCCGCGGGGCTCGGGCCCTCGGGCACGCGCGCCAGCTCGCTGAACCTGCAGGTGGCGCGCGCGCTGGCGGCCATGCTCGAAGCCGCCGGGGCGGAGGTGCTGCTGGTCCGAGAGGGCGAGACGACGGTCCCCGAGGTCACGCGCGTGCGGCTCGCCGAGGGATTCGGCGCGGAGCGCTACCTGCGCATCGCGCACCGTCCCGGCGCCCCGAGCGCGGGGCACTACTTCTCGAGCGGCGGCGGACGCCGCTGGGCGGCGCGACTGGCCGCGCTGGCGCCGCGCCTCGGACTCGACTCGGTGGCGGTCGGCGAGTCGGCGCGCTACCCCATCGCGCAGGTGTCGGCCGTCGCGCTCGACGCCTCACTCGCGCGCATCGACCGCGACGAGTCGCGCCTGCTGGCGCCGGGCACGCTGCGGGCCGAGGCGCACGCGCTCTACGCGGCGCTCGCCGCCGACCTGCTCGGTCGCGACCTCGACGTGGACTCCGTGCCGCTGACGCGGTCCGACGCCACGCCCGCGGCGCACGCGCGCGTCTCGGCCGGCGGCGTGCTGCTGCTGCAGGCCGACGCATCCGGGGTGGTGCGCATCGCCCGCACGGAAGCGGCCCCGATCACGCTCGAGGCGCTGGACCCGCCCCGCTGAAGCGCTCATCATCCCCGGGCACCGACCCGGGCGTGGCGCTCCCCGACGGGCCGGAGCGCGGTGCGAGCGGACCGGGCCCGGCCTGCCCCACGACCCGGCAGGCCCAGGAGGTCCCGTTGCGGCACGGGCTCGATGGCTATTGGCGGGAACTGGCGCGGTTCCGGCGGCGGCTGGCGGTGAGCCTGCTCGCCGCTGCGGCCGCCTCGCTGCTCGTGGCGCTCGCGGCCATGGCGTGGCCGCAGTGGCGCGAGCCGTTCGCCGACCCCGAACGCTTCGGCTTCGAGGGCCCCACGCAGTTCGTCGAGCGCATCCGGCTGGAGACCGTTGGGCCCGAGGAGCGAGGCGGCGCGGCGAGCGTGGACTTCGTGACGCCGGAGTCCCGTCGCGGCGGCCGGCCGGAGCGCACCTCGGACGAGGGCCGCCCGGTCGCGAGGCGCGAGGAGCCGGGGCTGGGCGAGGACGAACTCGACTGGAACGCGAGAGCTCGCATGCTGCGGCTCGATGCGCCGGTGATCCGCTCCGAGGAGCTGATCGCACTGCATCTCGAGCAGCCCGAGTATCCCGAGCTGGCGCTGGAGATGGACCTGGAGGGCGTGGTCGAGATCATCGCCATGATCGACACGCTGGGCGCCGTCCGGCAGGTGCAGGTGTTCGGCGGCACCCGCGACTCCCTGTTCGAGCGCGCCGCCATCGATGCCGTGTTCCGCAACCGCTACCGCCCCTACCTGCAGAAGAGCGTGCCGCAGACCGTGTGGGTGCCGCTGCGCTACACGTTCACGATCGACCGCACGCCGTGAGCGTGCGGCGGCGGATCACGGCGCATCCGCCTCGACCGTGCGGCCTCGCCGGGCGGTGAACACCGATAGCCGCGCGCCATCGCGCGCGCAATCGAGGAACCCGCCCTCTCGCAGCCGCGGATCGGGGTGCAGCAGCCCGCGGATCAGCCCCTCGCCCGTGCGGGCGCCGCCATCCAGAGCGGCGGCGATGCGCCGGCCGGCGAGGAACCCGCGGATCCACAGCGAGCCCGCCCCGTCCGACTCGCCCTGCGCCCTCGCCAGCGAGTCCGCCACGGCGAGCGTCGCGGGCTCGAGCGCCCAGTCCTCGCCCACCCACACCACGCCCTCCATCAGCGCACGTGCGTTGGCGTGATGCTGCTCGGGCGCCAGGCCCGTGCCGCCGACCACCTGCAGCCGCACGCCCTCGGCCGCCAGCGCGCGCACCAGCGCCTGCGCCTCGCGCGGGTCGCCGTCCCAGAACGCCACCTCCGCCTGCGCCGCCTTGAGCGAGCGCGCGATGGCACGGAAGTCGCCGCCGCCCTCGGCGTGACTCTCGCGCCGCACGATCGAGGCGCCCGCCGACTCGCACGCTTCCGCGAAGCCGCGCGCGAACTCGCCGGAGAGCACGCTTCGGCTGCCCACGAGCCCGACGCGCGCGCCCGCCGGCACCGTGGCGCGCGCCAGCACGCGGGCGCGCTCGGTCTGCCCGGGGCCCACCTGCGAGATGGCCACGCCCACCCGCCCGATCGACTCGTCGGTCGCGGTGGGCGAGATGAGCGGCATCGCGAGCACGCGTGCGGCCGCCGCCACCGCCAGCGTGGGCGAGCTGAGCAGCGCGCCCACGGCGATGGCGCAGTGACGGCTCGCCGAATCGAACGCGGCGATGGCGCGCGCGGGGTCCTCATCGCCTGTGCCATGGCGCTCGACCTCGATCGGCGGCAGCGTCGCGGGCCGCCCGAACGTCACGCCCGCCACGAGCCCGCGGTGCACGCTGCGCGCGAAATCGGCGTAGTCACCGGCCTCGGGCAGCAGCGCCGCCACGCGGAACACCGAGGCGCGCGGCCGCAGCCGCTCGATCTCGTCGCGGGTCAGCAGGTCGTCGCGCTTCGGGGGTTCGAGCAGGGCCGCGCGCAGGCCGAGCTGGCGCGCGAGCGCCGAGCGGTCCTCGCGCAGGCGCCGCCTCGCGGCCCGGACCAGCCCCGCCTCGGCCGAACCCAGCCGCTCGGGACCGTGGCGCAGCACCCACAGCACGTCATCGAGCGGCGCGCGCCTGGCCCACTCGGCGAGCGCGCGGTCGCGCTCGCGGCTCGCGGCGGCGGCGGCCCGCGCCTCGGCCTCGGCCCGGCTCGCGGGCGGCG